>WFSD01000182.1 GCA_015486235.1 Anaerolineae bacterium | reverse complement strand
AGATGTGTATAAGAGACAGGCTCTGGTCGGGCCGTTGGCCCGACCAGACGCTTCCGAAAACATTCCCCCTGGCGGGAGAACGGGTTGGCCGGCCATCCGTGAGCAGACTTCCGCCACACACGCTTCCCATTTTGCCATGTCTCGGCGTGCGATGTGCGCATGGGCGGACTAACAGTCCGCCCTACAGGCATACACGGCCCTTTCTCCGTTTGGAAAGTGCGAGCGCTCACAAGCAGCCATTGGCAGCCCCTCCCTCGCCTGCGCCAACGGGAGAGGGAGGGGCTGGGGTAGGAGAGGGCAAAAGCCGCGCCATCCCACCAGTTTTGAGCGCCACCAATTCATTCGGTACTGCAAACGCCAGCGCAACGCCGTTGTCGGGTTCAACGAGCAAGCGTTTCTTCCCGTTTGAGCAGTACTACGCGCTGCGGAGTTACTCGCATTCTCCCGAACCCTTTCGAAAAATCAACGAAATCCGCGTAACTCTTTTGAGCTGCGCCGAAAAGGGCATTCCCGCGTTTGGCGGGAGCGCGTACGAGCGTGGAGCAGGCTCACGCTTGCTCCACGCTCGAACATTTAATGCGCTGCTAGCGCATCAAGCCTGCCTTGCCTGGCGGAAGAGTCTCATAGCATTACCACGGTTAAACGTAGTGCTACCCCGCCTTCGTGGTAGTCAGGAAAGAAAATCCCGCAGTTTATAGCTCCTGAGAGGATGCCGCAGCTTCCTGAGTGCTTTGGATTCGATTTGTCTGACCCTTTCCCTGGTTATCCCGAATTTATCCCCAACCTCCTCCAGAGTGTAGGCCTTCCCATCTTTGAGGCCAAACCGGAGTTCCAGTACTTCTCGTTCCCGCTTGTCCAGCGACTGGAGCAGGTCGGCGATCTCGTCCTTCAACAATTCCCTGGCCGCTTCGTCTATCGGCCCGGGAGATTTGGAAGCCACGAAATCGGCCAGGGAACTGTCGGTATCATCGTTGACTGGGGTATCCAGGGACACTGGCTCCTGCGCTATTCTGGTGATCCGTTCGGCCCGTTGCATAGCATGCTTCAGCTCTGCATCGAGATCGGGCGGAAGAGGCTCCTCTTTGCCAATGTAACCCAGAATTTCTTCCCGAACGTCATCGCCAATGTAACCCAATTTCGGATCCAGAGCGACCTCTTCCAAAGTAGGTTCCCTGCCAAGCTCCTGCTGAAGCCGTTGTTTTACCTTCACCTGCTTGTTAATCACATCCAACATGTGAAGGGGAACCCGGATGGTTCGGGACTGTTCCGCCACAGCCCTGCTCACTGCCTGACGTATCCACCAGGTAGCGTAGGTGCTGAACTTGAACCCGAGGCTGGGATCGAATTTTTCCACCGCACGCAAGAGGCCCAGGTTGCCCTCCTGGATCAAATCGAGGAAAGAAACGCCGTTGCGCATGTAACGCTTGGCGACGCTCACTACCAGGCGGAGGTTGGCTTCCGCCATTTTCTCTTTTGCTTCTTCCCCTTCGCTGACCACCTCTTCGAGATGCTTCCGTTCCTCTTCAGAGAGGTCCTCACCAGATTCCAGGCGGTCCCGGGCCTCCCTGCCCCGGACGATCTCCCAGGCCAGTTTCTGTTCTTCCTCAGGCGCAAGGAGCGGAACGCTTCCGATCTCTCGGAGGTACATCCGGACCGGGTCGCTGGTAACGCCGACTTTCTCCCATTCCTTCAGGATGTGTCCGACCGGCAATGACGCTTCTGCCTCGACTTCTGCTTCCAAGCTTTCATCCCTCTCGATCGAGGGAAGAGGCCCCTCGGTATTTTCTTCGGGCAGGTCATTGCCTTTGGGCAAGGTAATGACACCTATCATCGGCTCATCTCCCAGCCCTATTTTGGCCACACTATACGAAACTCCGGCAGGCGCTGTTCCCCCCTCCGGGTCCCTAGTTCTATCGTCGTCCTCTTTTTTCGGCATAGTTTCCGTATTTTCTACCCGGGCAACATCATGCTTCATCGCGGTGCTGCCAGGCACTCCTTTTGCTGCTTCAGATGCAAGATGTGGTTCAAGCACACCTTACCCATAAGATTCCTGCACACCAACGTGCCAGGCGAAATGTCAGACGGCAGTCGACTCGGGTTTTACGACGTTGTAGGACCTCAAAGAGTTCTGGAGAAATCCTAGCGAGTGGGACAGCCGTTGGATTTCCTCGCCATAAGCCGCGACCGTCGCATTGCTTCCCTGGCTTTCGGCATCAGCAAGCAGTTCTTGAAAACTACGGATCTCCTCCCGCGTTCGATAGATCCTCAAACGCAGAGCGCTTTCCAGCAGCTCTTTCTCCAGCTGGTCCGGGCGGACTTCTGGCGATCGCTCCACCTCAGAGATTATCTCCGACCGCAGGGGATCGAGCACTTCGGGGATGTCTCCGGTGGACAGCCCCTCGAACAGCATCCGATGGGGCTCTTCCCTGAAGTCCAAACCGGAAAGCGGTTCATGCAGGGCCTCTGTCAAAAGTTCATTTAGCAAACTCAGGCGCTCTTCATCCTGCAACAGCAGCCCTATCAGATGGCGTTCTAGAGCCACTGTCGGCGTAACCACCCACGAAGTCCCCACGTCCGGCGCAGGTTCCTCCTCAGGCCTGCGCTTCTGCCTGGGCCTACGCCGACGTACGTCTCCCCAGAACTGCCTTTCCAGCAGCCGAGAATCTACATTCAGAGTCCTGGATAGGCTTTGGATGTAGTGCGTTCTCTCCACATCGTTTGCCACGTCTTTCAAGATCGGGGTCACTCTCCGTACTGCTTCGGATTTTCCTTTGGCAGTGCTCAGGTCCAGGTCCTTGAGCCGCATCTCGATGGTAAATTCCACCAGCGGACGAGCGTTGTCTAGTGCGATTTCCCATTTTTCCGGTGTGTCCCTGAAGATATCGTCAGGGTCCTGTCCGTTGGGCAGCGGCAAGACGTAAAGGTCCACATCCAGAGCATGCTCGAAGTGCACCATGCCGGGGCGGACCACCGGCACTTTCTCCTCCATGGCACTCCGCGCTACATCCAGGCCCCGCAAAGTGGCCTTGACGCCAGCGGAGTCAGGGTCGAGGGCCAGGTAGATATTCCGTGTGAGCCGCTTCAATTGCCGGATGTGATGTTCTGTCAAAGCCGTGCCCATGGACGCTACTACGTTCCGGACTCCTCGTTGAAAGGCGCTTATCACGTCCATGTATCCTTCCACAACTACAGCTTTGTTCTCCTCACGGATCGCCCTGCGGGCCATGTCCAATCCGAAAAGCAGGCGACCTTTGTCGAATATCGGGCTTTGGGGCGAGTTCAGGTATTTTGGCTCTCCATGGCCAATGATGCGGGCACCAAAACCAACCACGCGCCCTCTCACATCGCGGATCGGGATCATCAGGCGACCGCGGAACCGGTCGTAAGTGCCTCCGGTCTCCCTGGGAATCGAGATACCCACCTCCACCATTTCCTCGTCTGTATAATCCAGGCTCCGGAGGTGCTTCTGACACGCATCCCACGAATCAGGCGCGAACCCCAGAGCAAACATCTCGGCCGTTTTGCCCAGGATTCCCCTTCCCTCCAGATATGTGCGTGCCGCGGTTCCTCTGGGGGAGAGCAGTTGTGACCGGTACCATCCTGCGGCAGCGGACATCAGACCGTAGAGCCGATCACGCTTGTTCTTTTCCTCCGGCCCCTCCCCTCGGTCAGGGAGTTCTACGCCAGCGCGCTCCGCCAGCATCTGGAGTGCCTGGGGGAAGCTCATGCCCTCCTTCTGCTCCAGAAAGGTAAAAATGTCGCCGTCAGCGCCACATCCGAAGCAGTGGTATCTTCCTTCATCTGGATATACGACGAACGATGGGGTTTTCTCGCTGTGGAATGGGCAGAGGCCTTTGTAGATACGCCCTGCCTTCTTGAGCTGGACGTACTGAGATATCAATTCCACGATGTCTATGCGGTTCTTGATTTCCTCGATCGCGCCCATCTCTTCACCTCCCTCGGAAGTTATTATACCTGCTAGGGGGTAGTTGGTCAAAGAGGATACGCCGGGGGGAGAGCGAAGCAATTCCTCGGGGCCATACGGACCCCCAGGAATTAACCTGCCTTCCAAGAGCTTTGTCAACCCCGGAAAAGTCACAGCACAAGCCCTGCATCGGGCGTGAGGGTTCCCGGGAGCGTTTTCGGGCCCTGATTTGCTTCGAATTCCCGCCGGGGAATGCGAAGCACATCCCAATGGCTGAGAGGTTCGTAGAGTTCATCCAGGCGACCTGCTACTTCCATCCAACCATGTAGCGGAGACTGGGCAAGGGTGAAGCACGATGCCAGGCGGCCTCTATCAGTGGGCAGCAGGGGGCTATCCCGGAGGTTCCCGGGTCATTGGCCATAGAAAGCACTCAACGGCAGATTTGCTACCACATCGAGGTCCAGGCCTGAGGTTCTTCCTGCAGTAAGGCGGTAGTAACCAGCGGCGGCTATCATGGCGCCGTTGTCGGTGCAGAGGGAAAGAGGCGGCATGAAAACCGGCACGGGCATTCTCTCCAACATAGCTTTTCGCAGAGCGTCATTGGCACTGACGCCCCCGCATACACACACATGTCGAACGCCCAGCTCTATCGCCGCCCTGCGGGTCTTCTCCACCAGTACATCCACCACCGCATCTTGAAAACTGGCGGCCAGATCCATCATGGTCTGCTCCGGAAGGGCTGTTGCATTCGTGGAGGTAAGACGCCGCGCGTTGCCTCCGTTCTCCACGCCAGCCCTCGCCTCCAGACGTTGCACTTGCCTGAGAACAGCAGTCTTCAGACCACTGAAGCTGAAATCGTACGTCCCGGGGAGCCACGACCGTGGGAACCTGTACGCTTTCGGATCACCCTTGGCGGCTGCTTCCTGGATTGCTGGCCCGCCGGGATACTCCAGTCCCAGCACCCGCGCCACTTTGTCGAAAGCCTCACCTGCCGCATCGTCTATCGTGCCGCCAAGCCTCCTGTAGCGCAGATGTCCTTCTACCAGCACCAGTTCGGTGTGTCCCCCGGAGACAAGAAGCGCCAGGAAAGGGAACTCGTGTGTGCGCTCCGGCATCCCGGGGACATCCAGCCAGCTGGAATAGATGTGCCCTTCCAGGTGGTTGACCCCCACCAATGGCACTCCCAAACTCCACGCGATGCCCTTTGCAGCATTCACGCCAACCAGAAGGGAACCCGCGAGTCCTGGTCCGTAGGTAACTCCCACAGCGTCTAAGTCGCCCCAGGAAACCCCCGCTTCCGACATTGCCTCCCGCAGCATTGGAAGAACAGCAAGGATATGTTGACGCGAGGCCACTTCGGGGAACACTCCGCCATAGCGGCGATGCAAATCTATCTGCGATGCCACCTGGTTGCTGAGTATCTCATGTCCGTCGGCCACCACAGCCACCCCGGTCTCGTCGCACGAAGTCTCTATTCCCAAAACAAGAGTGCTTTCCAAACTTTTCACCTAGATCAGGGGCAGATCTCTCATCCCCTGGGGTTAAATTCAACCGGGTGTGTTCCGCCACGGTTGGTGCAACAAACGCCATTTCAGCTCTCAGCAATGATAGAGCTTCAACTCAGATGGAATGCATCCAGGGGAAAACGAAGTAATTCCTGGGGGCCCTACGGGCCCCCAGGAATTAACCTGCCTTTCGGGAGTTTCTCGTCAACCCCTGGCAAGCCACAGCACAAACCCTGTATCGACTGTGAGGGCTCCCGGGAGCGTTTTCGGGCCTTAATTTGCTTCGAAATCCCATCCAATCCGATCATGCCACAGGTCATTCCGATCGAGTATAATATGTGCCAGGATGGTTTGTCAAACGAGGTGCGTTACAAGCCCTGTATCGGGTGTGAGGGCTCCCAGGGACGTTTCCGGGCCTTGATCTGCTTCGAAGGCCCATTGGGACGGCGTAAACTTCAGTGCGCCCGCAGCACGCGAAAAGCGCACAACCGTTTTTGGATTGTGCGCTTTTCTGGAAAGGAGGTGTCAGCGAGGTAACGAGCTAAGTAGCGTTAGTACTGTCAGCCCCGGTGCCGCTTACCCCGTTCTCTACTTTTTCAGTGCCCTTGGGCTTCTCCTGATTCTTCGGTGGGGTCCCAGCCGAATTCTTGGAGCGGTTGTCGGTCACGTAGAAGCCGGATCCTTTGAAGATAATTCCCACGGGCTGGTAGACCCTATGGACAGGCCCACCACACTCAGGACAAACCTTGATGGGGTCATCGTCAAAATGTTGAAACTTCTCGAACTGCAACCCGCACTTTTCACATCTGTACACATATATCGGCATTTCCACCACCTCACTACTCAGACTATTCTGATGTAGTCCCCTCCAAGTTCCCAACACATATTATACGAAGGAGCAGACGGTTGTCAAGATCAGCAGCTGAATTTTGGAGTGCGAAGCAAACCCTGGGGCCCATAGGGCCCCAGGCCCCCCCTCTGGACCGTCGTCGGCCTCCATCAACCCCGATAGCGAGTCGTGATCTGCCTTAAGTGCATCGACAAAGCTTCTGAAACGGCTTCGGGCTTTCGGTTTGCTTCGCAAGCACCGAATTTTGGGCATGAGTTCGGACACCATTTCTCTGCCGGAGTGAATCGGTACGGGTGCAGCATGCTGCACCCGTACCGGCCGAACGACGCCTTGCTCACGATGCGCCGCTACTCACCATGTCCGGATTCATGTCTGGACCACTGCGGTAGCGCATGCTCAATCATGGTGCAACCCAAAGAGACGTGGTAACACACATGATTGATGGAGATATGGCGGGCCCTTCGTAAGTCAGAACCAGATTCCAGACCGCGGTCCCCTCCCCCATTCCTCGAGAGAGTGGAGCAATTTGTCAAGCTACAAACAGCCCAACCCATAAGCCCACATTCCCTGCAGCGACCGTGGCTATTTTCAAAGCAATTTTTCCCTGGCCATTCTCATCCTCCGGATAGACCGCTCGCGCCCCAGAGCCTCCAGGCTGCCGAAAAGTGGGGGGGCGACTTTCTTGCCCGTGATCGCAACGCGGATCACCCCGAAAACCTGTCCCGCTTTCAGCTTCATCTCCGATACCAACCCTCTTAGAGCCTCTTCCAGAGTGTCCGAGCGGAATTCTGGGACAGATTCGAGGATTTCCGTAACTCGATCTATGATCTCCAGGGTCTGTTCTCTAGTCAGCTTCTTCTGTATGAGCATCTCGGACGGGTACTCGATCTCCTCCTTGAAAGCAAAATCCACCAGTTCTGCTGCCTCATCCAAACGCTTGATCCTCTCTTGAATGATCGGGACGAGGATGTCCAGTTCCCGGCGCTGGCGGAGCTCTCTCTCAGGCATACCCAAAGGCCTGCTCAGAAATGGGATGAGTCTCTCTTTCAACTCTTCTACCGGGAGTTGCCGGATGTACACACCATTCATCCACTCGAGCTTCTTGTATGGCAACGCAGCAGGAGAAGGATTGATGCCCGGAATATCAAACCTGGCGATCGCCTGCTCGCGGGTAAAAATCTCGGTCTGCCCGTCGTAGGACCAGCCTACGGCGGATAGAAAATTGAAGACTGCCTCGGGCAGGAATCCTGCCTCCCGATATTCCCGCACGAACACGAGAACTGCCTCTCCCGCCCCGCGCTTCTTCCTCTTGCTCAGTTTTCCTTTGCCGCTTGGATCGAGGATCAACGGCAGGTGTGCCAGCAACGGAGGTTCCCACCCGAACGCCTGATAGAGCAGAATGTGCTTCGGGGCGCTGGATATCCACTCGTCCCCTCGGAGGATGTGGGATATCTCCATGAAATGATCGTCTATGACATTCGCCAGATGGTAGGTGGGATACCCATCAGACTTCAGCAAAATGAAATCGTCCAGGTTCTTGTGCTCGAAAGTTATATCGCCTCGTATCATGTCCGTGAAAGTAGTCTTGCCGGTCAGGGGGCTTTTGAACCGGATGACATACGGCGCTCCAGCTTCCTCTTTAATCCTTACCTCTTCCGGCGATAGATTCCGACAGGTCCGATCGTAGTGAGATGGTTCACCTCGACTCGCCTGCTCTTTCCGCATCTGAGCGAGCCTCTCCGGTGTGCAGAAGCATTTGTAAGCGTATCCTCGCTCTACGAGCCAGTGGGCCCATTTCCTGTACAGGCCTATCCGCTCCGACTGAAAATAGGGGCCAAACGCACCCCCAACTTCCGGGCCCTCGTCCCAATCCAGACCCAGCCAGCGCAGCCCGGAAACAATGTCCTGCAAAGCGTCAGGCACGAATCGTTTTCTATCGGTGTCCTCTATCCTCAAGATGAACTTTCCATTGTTATGGCGGGCGAAAAGCCAGTTGAAAAGCGCCGTTCTTGCCCCTCCGATGTGCAAGTGCCCTGTCGGGCTCGGCGCGAACCGCACCCGCACTGCTCTCTCTGTCATTTCCCCCTCCAGATGTTGGCTGATGAATGCTGCACGACAATCATTGTACACGAAAGGGAGGATTTGGGGAAAGAAATAGGCACATCGGGAAAACGAAGTAATTCCTGGGGGCCCTATGGGCCCCCAGGACCCCCCGAACTGTCATCGGCCTCTATCAACCTCAAAGTGAATCGTGATTTGCTCCATGGGCGCCGAGAATGCTCCTGAGACGGCTTGGGGCCTTCGAATTGCTTCGAAAGCCCTACATCTGGCATGCTCATGTGGCGGTTGGGCTTTGACAATCACCCCTGGCATCGGGAAGGGAGGAGAAAAACAGAAGGTCCTGGCTAGTGGGCGTAATTGCCGTTTGGCTTTCTCCCTTCGAATCTCCCATTTCCGCCATGGATGTGTTACAATATTCGCGAACTGGGGTGTTCGTGAACAGAAGCCGCTTTTGCGCTATCCATCTTTGCAGAGGTTGATAAGAGAAATGTTCGAAAAACTTGTCGGAATCGACCTGGGGACTGTCAACGTACTCGTGTACGTGAAAGGGAAAGGCATTGTCCTGCAGGAGCCTTCGGTTGTAGCAGTCGACACCAGAGAGAACAAAATCGTGGAAGTCGGGGAAGCAGCCAAAGAGATGCTGGGGAAGAGCCCTGAGAGCATCGAGGTTGCACGCCCGCTGCGCAATGGAGTGATCGCCGACTATGTAGTCACGGAGGCGATGCTCCGCTATTTCATATCGAAAATCGTCGGCTACCCCAGATTCTTCAAGCCAAAAGTGATGCTCAGCATCCCCAAGGGGGTTACCAGTGTGGAAAGCCGCGCTGTTCACGATGCAGCCATCCAGTCAGGGGCCAGCGAAGCATACCTGATACCGGAACCCCTGGCCGCGGCCTATGGCGCCGGCATGCCCATCAGTTCCAGCATCGGCAATATGGTGGTAGACATCGGCGGTGGCACTACAGAGGCAGCAATCATCTCCCTCAATGATATCGTCGCGTGGAGTTCCATCAGGGTCGGCGGAAACCGTCTGGACGAGACCATCGCCAGCTACATCCGCAAGAAATACAACTTGCTGGTGGGCGAACAGACGGCTGAGGCGATAAAAATCCAGATCGGGAGTGCCATGCCCCCAGAGGAAAAGCTGGAAATGGAAGTCCGCGGCAGAGACCTTGTAGCAGGACTCCCCAAAACCATCAGAATCTATTCGGACGAGATCACCGAGGCGATAGCAGAACCGCTGGCAGCCATCGTGGGTACCGTGCGGGCCACCCTGGAAAAGGCACCCCCGGAACTGGCCGCCGACATCATAGAGAGAGGTATGGTGATCACTGGCGGCGGCGCCATGCTCCGGAACATCGATCAACTTCTGACGAAAGAGGCGGGCGTTCCCGCATACGTTGCGGATAACCCCATCGCCTGCGTTGCCCTTGGTGCGGGGAAAGCGCTGGAGAACTTCGACGTAATGCGGAGAAGCCTGGCCCAGGTCGGCGTCAGCGACTGAGAGATAGGGCGGAAAGATGTTTCGCCGATTTGCTTGCACGCTGCGGTGAACACTGCGAATCCCGCGGTCGATTTCGACCAGGCTAACAGCTTGCCCTACAGATCATTTCTGGAGGAAAATTATGATAGCTTTTGGCCCTGTCCCGTCCCGCAGACTGGGACACAGCTTGGGAATAAACAACATACCGGCGAAAATCTGTTCCTACGCTTGCGTTTACTGCCAGCTGGGCAACACCATCAAAATGCAGGTCAAACGTCAGGGATTCTACCCGCCAGAGAGACTCTACGAGGAAATCAGTGAAAAAGTCCAAGAGGCAAAGAGTCGCGGCGAGAAAATAGATTACCTTACTTTCGTGCCAGATGGCGAACCCACACTGGACTTGAATCTGGGCAAGGAGATCGGAATGCTCCGCTCCTTGGGCATACCTGTAGCAGTAATAACCAACTCTTCCCTCATCGACATCCAGGATGTCCGTCGCGACCTGCTAGGCGCTGACTGGGTTTCCCTCAAGGTGGATGCCGTCAGCGAGGACATCTGGCACCGGGTGGACAGGCCACACGGCTCCCTCGACCTGGAATCGTTGCATCAGGGGATGCTCCGATTTGCATCGGAGTTCAAGGGGTTCCTCGCCACTGAAACGATGCTGGTAGATGGGGTGAACGACAGCGAGGAGGAACTGGAACTGGTCGCGGGCTTCCTCAAGAAACTGAATCCGAGTAAGGCCTACATCTCCATCCCAACCCGCCCTCCGGCCGAGGGATGGGTCAATCCCGCCTCTACCGAGGCCATAGCGATCGCGTACCACCTTTTCTGCGAGGCCCTGGGGGAGGATCGGGTGGAGCATCTGATCGGATACGAGGGAAACGAGTTTGCTTTCACCGGCAACGTAGAAGAAGACTTGCTGAGCATCACAGCCGTTCATCCGATGCGGAAAGACGCCGTGGAAGAGTTCCTGAAGAAAGCAAGGGCGGACTGGGAAAGGGTGGACAGACTTGTCGAGTCGGGCAAGATGGTACGCCTGGAATACCGGGAACGAGTTTTCTACGTGCGCAATCTGCCAACCCGCAGGCGGAAGGAACGAGTTACTGCATCGCCCAGCTGATGGTAGATGAGGTGAGCCGCAAGCCGGATCCCGCTACCATCACCACCACTTCTGTCGGCGTAAAAGT
>WFSD01000181.1 GCA_015486235.1 Anaerolineae bacterium | reverse complement strand
CACGATACCAACCTGCACTGGCTTTGCCGACGCTTGAATGACATAGGAGCGTTCGTTCGCCAGGCGTATATCGTTCGAGACGACCCCACCGCTATCGGGGAAGTCATCCGGTTGACCTTGAGCCATCGCCCCGTGTTGGTGATAACCACCGGCGGCCTCGGCCCCACCTGGGATGATATTACCCTTTCCTCCATCGGCAAGGCACTAGGCCGGCCTGTACGCATGGACGAAAAAGCACTCGAGATGGTAAGAGAGCGGTACCGCCAGGTGAAAGCCGCCGGCCTCATAAACGACGACACGATAACCCCCGAACGGGAGAAAATGGCCTATCTCCCTGAAGGCAGCGTTCCCTTGTGGAATCCGGTTGGCACTGCCCCGGGCGTGCTGATGGACGTGGAAGAAACGCATATCATCGCGCTCCCTGGCGTGCCACCGGAGATGAGAGGAATTTTCGATTCCTCGCTGCAACCGTACCTGCGCCAGTGGTTCTCCGGCCTGCACTCGCTCCAGTGGGGGATCATGCTGGCCCAAGGGGAAAGCACTGTCGCCAGCGTGATCAACTTCGTCGCCAGGACACATCCCAGGGTGTACGTGAAGTCCAGGGCCAGGTCGGTGAACGGGAAACCAAAGGTGCTGATAACCCTGACGGTCTCCGGCATGAAGGAGGGCGAAGCCCGGAAGGAACTGGAGAACGCCAGAAACGACATGGTGAAGCGGCTGAGAGCGAGCGGTGCTGTAATCGTCGAGGAGGGAGAGGACTTGCCTTTCCAGCAAGAAAACTAGGTTGCCAACACACCGTAGGATTTCTCCGATGGACAGGAAAAAGTTTACACTCTACGCGCTGAGAAATTGGCTGTTTCTGGCAGTCCTGCTGGGATTTTGGGCCACTACCGGTTTTGCTTCTCCCAGGATAGTGGGCGGGCCCGACAATGCCTGGGACCTGTCGTCGCCCCAGATATCTCTGCTGGTCGAAACAGAGAAATGGCCGGCTCTCACGGCCAAGTCCGCCATTGTCGAGGATGTGGACAGCGGCGAGGTGCTCTTCTCCAAAGCGCCCCATGAACACCTGGCCCCTGCCAGCCTCACCAAGCTGATGACTGCGGCGGTCGTGCTGGATAAAGCCGATCTGAGCCGGGAAGTCACGGTGCCTGGAGCAGCCCTGGTCGGTGGATCCAGCATGGGCCTCCGGGCGGGCGAGCACATCACTATCCGGGATCTCCTGTACGGAATGCTCATCCCTTCTGGGAACGATGCCGCCACTGCCCTGGCGATAGCAATCGGCGGGAATGTTCCCAGGTTTGCCGAGATGATGAATCGGAAGGCCGCGGAACTGGGAATGAAAGACTCACATTTCGTCAACCCTCATGGCATGGACGCTCCAGGCCATTACAGCTCCGCTGCAGACATGCTTCTGCTTGCCCATTACCTTTACGACAACTATCCGTTATTCCGGAAAGTGGTCGCCACGAGGCAGGTGACGGTTTCCGGGCACGCACTTTGGAACAGGAACGAGCTTCTCGGAACTTATCCAGGGGTCAATGGGATAAAGACCGGCACGACGGAGGCAGCCGAAGAATGCCTTCTGGTTTCGGCGGTCTACCGCGGACATCAGGTGCTGGTCGTAGTGATGGGGAGCCAAGACCGATATGGAGAGGTACGGGCGCTATTGAATCACTACCGGAAATACTTCGTCTGGGTTGCTCCTCCACCTTTCTGGCCTCGGTTGCGACTTTTCGATGCATCCACGGGCACAGTCCTTCACTTACCAGGCAGCAGGGATTTATTCATCCCCAGATGGCAATTGCCATGGCTCCAGTACAGACTTTCCTGGCGGCCTGAATCCACGCCAGCGCTGGTCTT
Source organism: Anaerolineae bacterium (assembly GCA_015486235.1). GTDB lineage: Bacteria > Chloroflexota > Anaerolineae > S016-19 > S016-19 > S016-19. The sequence goes on along the minus strand of WFSD01000181.1, from coordinate 3,752 downwards.
GAAGTTGGACGGACGAGTGCTGATGAATATCCCTGTCTCGACGCAGTAGGGAGCACGAAGAACCGTGCCTTCCCCGGTTACCCGAGCAAAATCCGGCCGCACTCGCCACAATGAACGATCTCACCGGAGCGCATTTTTGCCAGAAAAGCCCTGGGTACCACGGCTCCGCACACCTCACATGCCCCATTGATCACCCTGGCGACAGCTCTGCCGCCTTTCCGCGTGGCCAGATAGTCGTAGTCGGCCAGCAAGTCCGCCGGCATAGCACTCCTCAGCGCCGACCTCTCCTCACCCAGGCGCTCCAACTTTTCCTCGATTCCCTTGATGCGCGTACGCTTCTCCGACTGATCCGTTTTCCACGATGCTTCGACCTCTGCCAGCTGCTTCTCCCGTTCAGACAGGGTTTCTTCCCATTCCTCGATCTGTATCATTACGTCGAGGAGGGAGTCTTCCAGGCCGGAGCGGTGTTTCTTGATGGATTCAGCCTGCTCCCGTAGCGCCTCCACTTCCCTCGGATTCCGGATTCTGCCGCCGAAAAGCTTCTGATTTACGGGTTTCGCTTTCGCATCGGCCCTCGATATTCCCTCCTGCAGGTTTTCGGCCTCTTTGTGGGCTTTTTCCAGCGTTTCCCTGGCCTTCAGGACAGCATTCCTGGCTTGCCGGAGTTCCTCAGTTTCACCCAGAGACTTCTCGAGGTCGTTCAGTTCTTTCCTGAGCTGCCTGATCGAGAGTTCGACTTCCTGCAAATGGTACAAGCGCTCCAGACTTTCCATCTCCGCCCTCCCGAGCGATGCTCGCAAAGCCACATTAGTGGAGGAAATGGCGCACGCCGGTGAACGCCATCGCCAGGCCCAGTCTGTCTGCCGCGTCGACCACTTCCTGGTCACGGATGGAGCCGCCCGGCTGCACCACCGCCGTGACGCCCGCATCTGCTGCCGCTTCGATCCCATCCGGGAAGGGGAAGAACGCGTCCGACGCCAGCACGGCGCCTTTTGCCCGGTCGCCTGCTTTCCATGCAGCCAACTTCACCGCATCTACGCGGGACATCTGCCCCGCACCGACGCCCACGGTCGCCTGTCCTTTCGCCAGGACAATGGCGTTGGATCTCACGTGCTTGACTACTTTCCAGGCGAACGCCATCGATCGCATTTCTTCCTCCGTGGGCTGCCGTTCAGTCACCACGCGCCATTCCTCCGGGGGCTCCATGCTCCGGTCGGGGGTGTTGATGAGCACGCCTGCTGCCGTGGTTCGCCAGAGGGAATCGGGCAAAGGCACTCCGGTGTGTTTCAAGATGCGCAGGTTCTTCGATTTCCGCTTGAGTCGGGCAAGGGCGTCCGGTTCGTAATCCGGAGCTACGATCACTTCGATGAACAGGCCTTTCATCGCTTCCGCGGTCTCCAGGTCAAGCGGGCGGTTGACGGCGATAACCGAGCCGAAAGCGGACACGGGGTCGGAAGCCAGGGCCGCCTGGTAGGCTTCCACCAGGGAGAGAGCGGAGGCCACGCCGCAGGGGTTCGCATGCTTCGTGATAACTACCGTCGGGTCGTCGAAATCCTGGATGGCGTTCCAGGCACCGTCCATGTCCCGCCAGTTGTTGTAGCTCATTTCTTTGCCGTGGAGCTGAACGAACGCCTTCTCTGTGCCGTCGGGCAGGTAGAGGGCTGCTGACTGGTGTGGGTTCTCTCCATACCGCAGGGTCTGCACCTTGCGGAGCGACGTGAGCGCCATCTCGGGGAGCGCGCCTTCGCCTGTCTGCCGCGCCAGGTATTTGGCAATGGCGATGTCGTAGGAGGCGGTATGTCGGAATGCTTTGAATGCAAGAGCTCGCCGCTGAGCCACGGTCTGCTCTCCCTGCAGCTGGATGAGGGCCTCACCATAGTCATCCGGATCGCAGACGACGGTTACCCGCTCGAAGTTCTTGGCAGCAGCCCGTAGCAGGGCCACCCCCCCGATGTCTATTTGCTCTACAGCTTCCGTCTCCGGAACATCCAGCCTGGCAGTTGTCTCCCGGAAGGGATAGAGGTTCACCGCTACCACGTCCACAGGCCGTAAGCCGTGGCGTTTCAGCTCTGCCATGTGCTCCGGCGTGTTGCGGGCCAGGATTCCGCCATGAACGGCCGGGTGCAGCGTCTTGACCCTGCCGCCGAGGATCTCCGGGAATCCGGTAAGGTCGCTTACCCTCGTGACATCCAGTCCGGCATCCCGGATAGCTCTGGCAGTGCCGCCACTTGCCAGGAGTGGGTATCCCAGCCGTGTCAATCCTTCGGCGAATTCTGCCAGTCCTCGTTTGTCCGCCACAGACAACAACGCCCATCCTTTTCTGTCCAACGTTCCCAAAATTCACCTCCAAAACCTCGAATATTAGACTTCATTGGAGACAATGGCTGCGGGGGAGGGGAAGTGCTTTCTCCAAGGGCAGGGGTATGTCTTGAGTGATGGTTCTACCACCACACAAGACATATCACTCATTTCTCCCTCACCATCGCAATGTTCTTGCCTCCGTGCCTGTGTCCTGTATTCCCGATAGAGTCTATTTGCCGATAGCGCTAGCGGCTCACGGCCGGGGAAAGCGGAACGACATCTTGCTAACGGTTAATCTCCGTCAAGATATACTGTCAGAGAATCCTCGTCGCTCTCGATGCCGACAGGTGTGAACGATGCTCCCTTCAGCCGGGCATTGATTTCTCCGTTGATTTGTTGTTCCATAGAAGAGATCACGCTTCCCAAGGGGCCGACTAACAGCCTGCGCTGCACGGGCAGCTTACCGATTCTGATCTCCTCCACCCGAAATTGCAACTTGCCCCCAGCGACCGATGCCCTGAGGGAAATCCGCAGGGTGATGGCCCCTTTTTTCACTTTCTCGAGCGCGCTCGCCACAGTGCCCAGCAGTCCGGTGCCCAAATCGACATCGGATAGCCTGGTTTCCAAGGAAACGATCACTTTGTTCCCGGGCTTGATATCCACCGACGTAGCGCTGACCTTGCCTTTCAGGTCTTGGTCCAACGACTCGTCCGCCAGTCTGTTCAGGTAGGGTTCGTAGATGGTGACCTCCACGTCTGGAGAACTGGCGGTCTTGCCGTATCCGCTTTTCGATGATACAGGCCAAAAGGCCAGGAACAGGGACAGTGCTACTGCTCCCACAATCGCCCCTAACACGATCAACAGACAGCCTTTCAATAGGCACCTCCCAGTATGTGCAGATAGTACAGGCTGTGTGTTTTGTTTTTTTCCAGCCGTACCACAGCCAACAGAGATGGCTACCACCTGTTGTGATTCTGATTCTTTCCGGCGCACCTGCCTGTCAGGGCAAACAGCCGTGCTTTCGCCAGGTTGCAGGTAGGTTGGTACTCGAGGGCGAGGCGATATTCCTGTTCTGCCTTGTCCTCCTTTCCCAGGCCCATGTAGGCATCACCGCGCGCCACGTGTACCTCGGCTATCGATGGGGCCTCCTTGATCACTGGCGTCGTGAGGTCGAGCACCATCTGGTAATTTCCTGTTCGGTTGAACGCCCAGAGTGCCCGGAACTGGTACCAGAAGAAACGACGGGGAAGGCCCAAGCTTACCGCCTTTCGGAAAGCGTCCGTCGCTTCCGGCCACCGATCCTCCAAGAAATATGCAACCCCCAGATTGTGCCAGGCGTAGGCGTCCCTGGGGGACTGTTTCACGGCGTGCCTGGCCGCTTTCAGCGCATCCTCCTTCATCCTGGCCCCATCCCAGTCTGGCCCTACCAGCGCTGCCACAAGGGGCTCTTT
>WFSD01000180.1 GCA_015486235.1 Anaerolineae bacterium | reverse complement strand
TATGGTCATCCTGGATAAGTCGGAGGTCTCCGTGTGGCCGACGGCCAGACTTTCTATGTTGTAGCTCCTGCGGCGGAAAAGGCTTGCAACCCTGTTCAGCACTCCGGGCTTGTTTTCCACCAGTGCAACCAGAACCCTGCTTTTCTCCATAGTTTTCTCTCCTTCCAAAGCTCTGATGCGGAGGTGCGAAGACGCAGAGCTATGAAAACTTCAATGAAGCCTTCGCGTCTCCGCGGCTTTGCGTCTACATTTCATGCGTGCTTGGGGCGGCGCAGCATCTCGTGGATCGGCTCGCCGGCTGGAACCATCGGGAACACGTTTTCCTCTTTCTCAACGTGAAAATCGATCACCACGGGGCCATCGTGCTTGCGGGCGGCTTCCAGGGTCGGCACCACCTCGTCCGGATGCTTCACCACGAACGCTCGGATGCCGTAAGCCTCAGCCACTTTGGTGAAATCTGGGCTGAGGATGGGCGTGGCCGAGTAGCGCTTGTTGTAGAAGAGTTCCTGCCACTGGCGCACCATGCCCAGGTAGCCGTTGTTGATGATGGCTATCTTGATGTTTAGCCCCTCCTGCGCCACCGTGCCCAGCTCAGGCATGGTCATCTGGAATCCGCCATCGCCGGCCACCAGCCACACCTCCTCATCGGGCCTGGCGACTTTTGCGCCGACGCTGGCCGGGAGCCCGAAGCCCATAGTGCCCATGCCGCCGGAGCTTATCAGCGTGCGCGGACGCTTGTACTGGTAGTACTGCACGGCCCACATCTGATGCTGTCCCACATCGGTGACGACGATCGCCTTCCCCCCGGTGACTTCCCAAAGCTTCCTGACCACGTACTGCCCCACCAGGGTGTCCCCCAGGTCTCGGTTAAGGACGTCCCTTTCCCAACTTTCTTTCTTCCACTCGTCTATCTGACTCAGCCAATCTTCGTGGTGCCCCTCCTCCACATGAGGGACGATTTGCGGGAGCACCGTTTTCAGATCGCCAATGATCCCCACATCCACCTGGATGACCTTGTTCAGCTCCGCGGGATCGATCTCGATGTGGATCTTGCGGGCGTTCGGGGCGAAAGTGTCGATGTCGCCGGTGATGCGGTCGTCGAACCGCATCCCGAAAGCCAGGAGCAGGTCGGACTGCTGGATCGCGTAGTTCACGCAAGCCTCGCCGTGCATCCCCATCATCCCCAGGAAGAGCGGGTGATCGCCCGGGACCCCACCGATGCCCAGCAGCGTGACTGCGATGGGCGTTTGGGTCTTCTCGGCGAGTTCCAGCACCTCCCGCATGGCTCCGGATTTGATCACTCCCTGGCCGGCCAGGATCAGCGGGCGCTTGGCATTGTTGATCAGCTCCACGGCGTCCTGCAGGTTCTGCGCCATGGACGCTGGCCTGGGACGATAGCCGGGAAGCCTCACGGGACCTGTGGGATAGACAAACTCCGTCTCGCCATTCTGCACATCCTTGGGCATGTCAATGAGCACAGGGCCGGGGCGGCCGCTGCGGGCGATGTAGAATGCTTCGTGGATGATCCGTGGGAGGTCTCGGACGTCGGTGACCAGGTAGTTGTGCTTGGTGATCGGCAGGGTGATGCCGGTGGTGTCCGTCTCCTGGAACGCGTCGGTGCCGATGGCCGTGGTGGATACCTGTCCGGTGATGAAGACCACGGGCGAGGAATCTATCATGGCGGTGGCGATGCCGGTGGTAAGATTCGTCGAACCGGGGCCGGAAGTCGCCATCGCCACGCCCACCTTGCCGGAGGCTCTGGCATAGCCGTCGGCGGCGTGTGCGGCTCCCTGCTCGTGGCGGGTCAGGATGTGGCGGATCGGATAGTCCGGCAGGGCGTCGTAGGTGGAAATGATCGCCCCTCCCGGATAGCCGAACACCACTTCCACGCCTTCGTTCAGAAGGCCTTCCCAAATGATCTGTGCTCCTGTGAGTCTAGGCATAGCAAAAATCCCTCCTTTCCGTTTTTGGGCACAAAAAGCCCCCCTGTGGCAGGCGCGCGATAGCGCCCACCCTACAAGATGTATGGATCTATTCCACTTCTGCGGGGGATGCGACGGACGGTGTCGCCGATTGAGGATAAACAAAAAGGCCGCTCACTAGTGGAGCGGCCTGATTGCCCTGGTTGCTTCCGGCTTAGTCTGCCAGTTCTGCTGTCATCGCCAAGCCGCCCCACGCGTCGATAGCTCCTCACCAAGGAGGAGCACGCTAATAATAAGGACGATAACGACGACAGACAATACCTGGTTCATTCTTCGACGCCTTTCCTTTTCGATACCCATGGCCTGATCG
>WFSD01000179.1 GCA_015486235.1 Anaerolineae bacterium | reverse complement strand
GTAGACCCAAAGGCAATGGAAAGAGCAATGTCCGTGGCAGTAAGCGTGACGGACAGCCTTGGGGGATGTCTTCTAGCTTACGACCAGGAGACCAGGTCATTCAGACACCGGGCGTCGAGTGGCCTGACGCCGGATGAATGTCAGGGGACACTGGTGTTTTACATGTCCAGAGCTACAAAGGATCAGGGGAGTATCCGGTTGGTGGACGCTCCCATGGAACTCTCTTCACATTCCGACCCTGGCACACACATGAGGGATCGCGCTGTCCTCATTCCATTGAGGGTGGGGAACACCCTGGAAGGTGGGCTGGCGCTGGTGCAAGCGCCTGATTTTGCCAATATCCCCCCTGAGGAAGAAGACCTGCTGAAAACAGTGGCACGTCACCTGGCATTAGGCCTCGGACAGGAGACCCTGTATAGAGAAGTACAGCGCAGATTGGAGGAGTCAGAGGCACTGTACAACGTGGCGCAGAAAATATCGAGATTCTTGGAGCTCGAGCTTACCCTTCAGGAAGTGGCAAACCAGGCCACACGCCTGGCTGGGACGTCCCGGAGCATCCTGACGCTGATAGGCGAGCCAGACGAGGACTCGGTCGTCCTTTTTGCGCACGGGTACAATCCAGGAGAGGTGCCAAGGACCCTGGGAATGCACATGCTCGAAGGCACGCTTAGCTGGCGTGTGATGCAGAGCAGAAATTCGGTATTCATTCGGAGGTACGTCAGAAACGGACAGGGACGCATCTCGGTGGCTACAGAGAGCGGGCCAGAACCCGAAACGATGGCAGTGGTGCCAATCATCGTGCAGGATCGGCTCCTGGGAACCCTGGGGGTAACCACTGCTGTGGGGGAGGAGCCGCTGAGCGCCGGGACTGTGCGGCTGGTGGAAAGAATGGCTTCCCTGGCAGCGGTCGCAATCCGCAATTCGGAACTTTATCAGAGGGCGAAAAAATACGGCCTCGAGATGGAGCAGTTGGTCGAGGAGAAAACAAGGGATGTGCAGTACAAACAGCGTGAGATCGAAATGGCCAATATGGCCCTGCAGAACATACTGGACGATCTCCAGACCACCCACATAACTCTGAAAAGGCAGGCAGAAGAGCTAAGGGCTGCCAAGGAGAAAGCAGAGGAGTCGGACCGTCTGAAAACGGCGTTCCTTTCCACCGTTACACATGAACTCAGGTCGCCTCTGGCTGCTATCAAAGGGTTCGCTTCCACGCTGCTGCAGCCAAACATCGACTGGTCTCCGGAGAAAGAGCACCATTTTCTGGAAATAATCGAGGAGTCGGCCGACCATCTGAACCTGCTCATCAATCAGGTCCTGGACATGGCGGGCATCGAAGCCGGGACATTGAAAGTCTATCCACGGCCGAGCTCTGTCAGAGAGATCATGATGGGGGTGGAGAAGAGATTGCGCCTGATCTGCAGAGACCATTCGCTGGACATTAAAGTTCCAGAGGAAACGATTCCGGTTGTTGCAGACCCAAGCCGCGTGGGAAATGTGCTGATGAATCTGGTGGACAACGCTGCAAAATATTCCCACAAGGGGAGCAGAATCGTCCTGGCGGTCGGGAAAAACGAGAAAGAGGCAATCTTCTCCGTTACCGACGAGGGTCCCGGCATCCCCGAGAAGTACCGAGAACAAATCTTCGAGCGGTTCTTCCGGATACCGGGCCCGGTGACGGGCCCCAGACAGGGTACAGGCCTGGGTCTCTCCATCGCCAAAGGGATTGTGGAGGCTCATGGAGGCAGAATATGGGTGGAGAGCGAGAACGGAAAAGGAAGCAAGTTCAGTTTCTCCCTGCCCCTGTATGTGCCCCGAGGAGCATAGCGGTGGGCTTCCTGCCCTTGGACGGAGTCCCTGGACTCCAGGCATCCCGGTACCGGACAACATGCGGCCATTCGTGGGGAAGTCCCTTCGGTTCATGACAGCGATTGCAGGAGAGGGCGGAGTGGGTGAGAAGCGCCCAGATATCTGGCGGGTCGCGGCAGGAGTGCTGGCGTTCCTGGTACCTTTGTTGGTCTATCTGCGCACCCTGGCCCCATCCCTCACATGGGCTCACGATGGCGCCGACGGCGGCGACTTCGTCGCTGCAGCCCTTACGCGAGGTATCCCACATCCTCCAGGGTATCCCACGTACCTGGCGATGCTGCGGGGAACGCTCACACTTCCGTTTGGCAACCCCGCCTACAGGGCAAACATGCTTTCCGCTGTCTGTGCCGCGGGGGCAACGTTCTTCCTGTTTCTGGCAGTCCTCCAAATGCTGCCAGAACGCCGCTGGAATATCCTTGCCGCCCTGAGCGCGTCGCTCATGTGGGCCTTCTCGCGCACCCTGTGGGGCCAGGCAGTCATCACAGAGGCATATGCACCAGCGGCATTTTTTCTGTCCCTGATGCTGTATCTCCTGATCCGGCATCAGGGCAAAGCCAAAAGGAAACACAGAGTTTGCCACCGCTTCCTGCTGGCTGCTTTCGTCGCTGGACTGGGAGTTGGGGTGCACCTAACGCTGGTTCTGGCTCTGCCGTTCTTTCTTCTGGAACCCAAACTGCACGGCAAATGCTGGGCCGGAGCTCTCCTTGCTTTTGCCGCCGGCCTGGCCCCGTACTCAATGCTGCCGATCCTGGCGGCAGGGAACCCCCCTGTGGACTGGGGACATCCCGTCACGCTGCACAATTTTCTCTGGGTTGTGTCCGGCGGGCCCTATCGGAGATTCTTCATGGCGGTGCCCCCTGGCGAGATCCCCGCAAGGGTGAGCAGTTGGGTCGGATGGCTTTGGCAGAACGGAGGATGGTGGGGGCTGCTCCCCGCGGCGGCTGGCATTTGGGTGATTTCGTCCCGCCGTCAGCGCTTCCTGCAGGCCTCCCTGGTGTCAGCTTTCCTGTACTCGGCCTACGCTATCACCTACAACACCTCGGACTCGTATGTCTACCTGATACCTGTTGCGATGTTGATCGTCCCATGGACTGCGCATGGATTGCTGTCGGCGGGCCAATGGGCCGGGAGATATCTGCCGCCGGTAGCGATCGCCGCAATGTTAGTCGCTCTCCCATTAGCTCCCCTGGCGCAGAACTGGGCATATGCGGACCTGCACGAAGACAGAAATGCCGATAGGTTTTCCCGTGGGGCGCTTGCAGAAGCACCGCCTCATGCCATGATCCTGGTGAGCGGAGATGGAGAGACATTTGCCCTGTGGTATGCTCGCTACGGACTGCGTATGCGCCCGGATGTGGCTGTAGTCAACAGGGATCTGTGGCTCCAGTTTGGATGGTACAGGGCCACCCTGGAACGGGAACACCCGGATTTTACGTGGAAAGACTCTGCAGGGATGCCCGTCTCGGTAGTGAGGCTTGTCTCTTTGAACATTCGGAATCATCCCGTGTGCATGACTTACCGGAACGATGCCCTGGCGCGCGGGCACAGCATCGTCAAGGGGAGATTTCTTTGGAGGATATCGCCTGCTCCTCCGGCATCAAGCCGGGAAGGAGATGAACTTCCACCTTACCACCTTTCAGATCGACCTCGAGGACCACTTCATCGGTATCTGGGAGGAGCACTTCCCCAAGAGGTCCTCTGACCACATAAACGTCGTTCGCCCCTGTCTCGATCACCTCGGTTATCTCACCTAACTCGCGCCCATCGTCCGTTATAACTTCCAGACCCAGCATCTCGTAGACATAGTGCTCCCCTTCCTCCAACATTATCGCTTCCCCGATAGGGATCTGAAGAAGTTCCCCTCGCAGCCCCTCGACGGAGTTCCGGTCGGGGTATCCCTCGAATTTCAGAAGTACGAATTGCTTGAAAAAGCGTGCCGAGCCCACCCGCACGGGGGTGGAACTCCTGCCAAGATACAGGCGCGGATGTTCCATAAAACGGTCAGGGAAGTCAGTCATTATTTCCACCTTGACCTCGCCCCTGACGCCATGAGGGGCCAGGATCCTCCCCACCGTTACGTACTTTGGTTCGGCATGTCCGTTCCGCTTTTTCACGACGCCTGAACTCTCCGGTCGGTTCGCACTGTCATCGCTCAGCGTGGTGGTGAGGGGTTTCCCCAGCAAAACGAGGCGGCCCCGCAGTGGTGGCCGCCTGTCGACGCTTGTCCAGCTATGGAGCTCACCGGATTTTCAGGGATATGTTCCGGTTCCCCTGCTTCGCCGCCGCTGCCTTCAAGACTGCCCTGATAGCAGAGGCGACCTGACCGCCCTTGCCAATGACCCTACCCGTATCCTCCGGAGCAACGCGGAGCTCCAGTACTTGCTCGGATCGCCTGCGAAACGACCGGACTTTCACTTGGTCCGGACTGTCCACGAGAGAACGGGCTATGAATTCCACCAATTCCTTCATAACATCCTTCCCGCCGCTTCCTAAGCTGCCAGGGCAGCCTCTTCAGATGCTTCCTCCTCGGAACCAAAAAACCCCTGGGATTTCAGAATGCGCTCGACGCTTTCGGAAGGCTGAGCGCCCACGCCAAGCCAGTAGTGGATTCTATCCTCTTTCAGGACGACTGTGGGTGGCTCGGTGCGGGGGTTGTAGTGCCCCACGATCTCAATGAACCTGCCATCACGCGGGGAACGACTATCCGCCACCACAACACGGTAGCTTGGCTGCTTCTTGGCACCTACACGTCGCAAACGAATTTTGACCATCTTTACTCGTGATCCTCCTCAAGTTTTCCTTTGTATGTCGCGGAGCGCCCTGCTCGACCCCAGCACTGCCACGCTTTCTGTTTCTGATAAGACGCACATCCATGCCATGCCAGCGCGCCGGATGTAGGTCTCTCTATGCCCGACGCGCTTCCACATTGTAACCTAATGAAGCATTTGCATCAAGTTCCCAAGCCCGCGGCCGGAAGAAAGCTGCTTCATAACTTTCTGCATCTGACGGAACTGCGACAGAAGCTCGTTTACCTCTTGCACTGTAGCGCCTGATCCCCTTGATATCCGACGCTTGCGGCTCCCGTTGATTATCTTTGGGTTACGCCTCTCCTCCAAAGTCATAGAGGATATGATCGCCTCCAGCCGCTTGAATTGCTTGTCCGTCACCTCAGCAGGGACGTCTTTGGCCAGCTTCGAGACCCCTGGGATCATCCCCATCAACTGACTCAGTGGGCCCATTTTCTTGACTTCCTGGAGCTGCTGCAGGAAATCGTCCAAATCGAAAGTGGAGGTTCGGAACTTCCTCTCCATCTCGGCGGCTTTGTCCCTGTCGATCGCGTGTTCCGCCTTCTCGATGAGGGTGAGAACGTCCCCCATGCCCAAAATGCGGCTGGCAAGCCGATCAGGATAGAAAGGCTCGATGGCATCCAGTTTTTCGCCGATGCCCAGGAACTTGATCGGCACGCCTGTAACCGCCCGAACCGACAGAGCCGCACCGCCTCGCGCATCGCCGTCCACTTTGGTCAGGATTAGGCCGGTCAGGCCCACGCGCTTGTGGAACTCGCTTGCCACACGCACAGCGTCCTGCCCCGTCATCGCGTCCGCAACCAGGAGGGTGTCCACTGGCTTTACAGCATCCCGTATTTCTTCCAGCTCCCGCATCATCTGGTCGTCGATGTGGAGCCGCCCGGCGGTGTCCAGGATGACGATGGAACGAGCACCTTCCCGGGCAGCCTTGAGAGCGTTCTTGCAGATCTTCGGCGGCGCTACCTTGGTGCCTTCACTGTGAACCGGTATTCCAAGCTGCTTCCCCAGCACCTCGATCTGAGTTACGGCGGCGGGACGATACGTGTCCGCTGCAACCAGGAGCGGCCTGTGCCCGGATTTTCTGAGCAAGTTTGCAAGCTTTGCCGCTGTGGTGGTCTTGCCGGAGCCCTGCAGCCCTACCAGCATGATCACATATGGTTGCGGGCCTTTCAGGTTCAGCTTTTCCGGCTCGCCCAGGGTGCGGATCAGTTCCTCGTGGACTATCTTGATGACCTGCTGGGCCGGTGTAAGGCTCTTGGTGACCTCAGCGCCTACGGCCCTCTTCTTCACCCTGGCGACGAAATCCTTCACCACTTTATAGTTGACATCAGCTTCCAACAATGCAAGGCGCACCTCGCGCAGCGCGGCGTCCACATCCTGCTCCGACAGCTTACCGCGAGTCGCCAGCTTGTCGAAAACTCCCTGTAGTTTGTCACTTAGATTGTCGAACACCTGTGTTTCCCCTATGCACCTATGTTACCCGGGACATCGCTAACGCACCTGGGCAACAGAGAATTCTACTATACGCCCACTCGGCCGTCAAATTGACGACACTCCCCAGGGCAGGTTATAATTATTGTTGTGCATCGATACAGAGCAAGATCGCCCGTCAGCGAATGACAACCATAGGAGGCGTGAATTCATGGGACTCAAGGAACAGATAGACCGAGACCTCAAAGAAGCCATGCGGAGCGGGGACAAGACGCGCAAGCTGGCGCTCCGATCTCTGAAAACCGCCATGCTGAATGCGGAGAAATCAGGTGAAAAAGCACACGAGCTGAGCGATCAGGAGATTGTTTCCATAATCATGAAGGAGGTAAAACAGCGCCGGGATTCCATAGAGGAGTATCGGAAAGGGGGGCGTGAGGACCTGGCGGCTGATGAAGAGGCTGAGATGAAAGTTCTCGGAGCCTATCTGCCCAAAATGATGACGGAAAAGGAGATCGAGGTTAAGGCCAGAGAGGTAATAGCCAGGGTCGGGGCGCAGGATCTGCACGATATCGGCAAAGTCATGAAGCCACTCATGGCAGAGCTCAGGGGCAAAGCCGACGGGGCCGTCGCGAATAAAGTCGTCCGAGACCTGCTGTCGGGCAGGTCTTGACAGGGGGTGTCCGTGAATGAGCCTGGAAACGCCGCAAAGCCGCTATTCGCTGATACTGTTGATACAGAGCAACTGGAACAGTCTTTCCTTCAGGCGCAGGAACTGAGGCGACAGCGCATCCAGCCATCGGAGCGCGTCAGGGGAATCATTTACGGCCTCATCTTCGCCGTGCTCACCGCCATCATCCTGCTCCTTCCCACGCCGTGGGAAGGACGAGTAAGCCTCAAAGTCGGTGATGTGAGTTCTGTGGATATACGCGCCCCTCGCCGACTCAGCTATGTCAGCAAGGTGTTGACGGAACAGGAACGAAAAAGGGCTGCCGCGTCGGTGCCGAACTACTATTTCCCTCCAGATCCCCGGATACTGCGTCAGCAACTTACCCAGGCTCACAACATCCTCGACTACATAACCACCGTGAGGAAAGACCCTTACGCAACCACGCAGGAAAAGGAATCCTATCTCAAAGCGATTGCCAGCGTCTCTCTCTCTGACGATGCTGTAAGCGATATCCTGAAAATGTCCGATCCCCGATGGCAAAGAACCGAAGAAGAAGTTGCTTCCGTGTTGAGCCGTGCTATGAGCAGGGAGATCCGGGAGAATCAGCTGGCGGAAGCACGGCGTTCTGTCCCCACCCGCGTCAGTGCCTATCTGAGCGACGATCAGATCCTCGTGGTGGAGGAGATGGTCAGGCAGTTACTGCGTCCGAATACGCTCTATGACAAGGCCAAGACAGAGGCGGCACGGGAGGCAGCTCGGGAGGCAGTCAAGCCAGTCACGGTGACCTACGAGCGGGGCAAGACCATCGTCCGGGCTGGGGATGTGGTTACCGAGTCGGAGATGGAGGCGCTGGAGAAATTCGGCTTGGTGGCCGAGCGGTTTAGCTGGCGCAGGGTGATCGGCATTGTGTTGCTGGTGCTGATGATGACAGCTTTCATGGGGATGGGATTGTACGTGGAGGATTCCTACTGGCTTGACCCTGTACAGCCACGCTTGCTTACGGCGACTTTTCTGGCTTTTGTCATCGTGGCAAAGTTCATGGTACCACAACACGCACTCCTTCCGTATTTCTATCCGCTGGCGGTGCTATCCATGGTAGTCTCCACAACCATGAGCCTGCGCCTGGCAGTTTTCGCTACAGTGGCCTTTGGCGTGCTGGTAGGCTATCTGTCGGGCAATTCGTTCGTGCTGGGAGCCACTCTCACCCTGGGCTCCGTGGCTACCCCGGTGGTTCTCGGCCGCGCCGACAGGCTCAACAGATTCATGTGGGCCGGGATAGCCATGGCTCTCACGTCTCTCCTGTCCTTCCTGGCTTTCACGGAAGTAGGCCTCACGCTAGGGACGGCTGGTGTGTTTCAGGCCGGATCGGCACTCATTCTCAACGGCGTGTTCTCCACTGGCCTTACCATAATCTTCTTTTACCTGATGGGGGGATGGCTGGACGTAACCACCCCATTGCAACTCATAGAACTTTCCAGGCCTACGTCGCCGCTCCTGCGTCAGCTTTTGCTGAAAGCTCCCGGCACCTACCACCACAGCCTGATCGTGGCAAACATGGCTGAAAGAGCCGCCGACGCTGTGGGCGCTGATCCTTTCCTGATCCGAGTTGGGGCTTACTACCATGACGTGGGAAAGACAAACAATCCCCATTTCTTCGCGGAAAATCAGGCAGAGGGAATGAACCCTCATTCGCGCCTCGACCCGCACACCAGTGCACAGATCATCATAAGCCACGTTCAAGAGGGGGTGAAGCTGGCGGACAAGTATCACCTGCCCAGGGAGATCAAAAATTTCATCTCGGAACACCACGGCACCATGCTGGTACGCTATTTCTACGTGAAAGCCATCGAGGAGGCCGGAGACCCCAGCAAAGTCGACGAGGCGGATTTCCGGTATCCAGGCCCAAAACCACAGCAGAAGGAAACAGCGATACTCATGCTTGCAGACGGAGTGGAAGCAGCAGTAAGAGCATCTGCTCCGCGCACCCAGGAGGAAATAGACCGTATAGTCCGGCACATTTTCGCCGAGAGGATACTGGACGGCCAGATGGACGAGAGCAACCTGACCATGTACGACTTCAACGCCATCCGGATGGCGTTCCTGGAGGTGCTAAAAGGGCTGTACCACCCCAGGGTGAAGTACCCCGAGCTGAAAGACGCCGAGAGCGGTACCACGGAGGGAAGGAAATCGGAGGCACAGGAGAGTGGGGGGAACAAAGAACCGGCAACTGACGGTGCACCTGCAGGTAGATGAACCATTTGCCACCCTCGTGGATCAGGAGGCACTGGAAACCGCTGCCATCGAGACTCTGGAAAGCGAGAACGTGGTCGAGGGTGAGATGACGGTGGTGGTCACAGACGACGAGGCGGTGCGCGGCCTGAACCGGCAATACCGCGGGGTGGATGCACCCACCGACGTCCTCTCGTTTCAGACCGAAGGGGATGATCAGGGATTTGTCTATTCGCCGGAGTCCGCCGGGTATCTGGGGGACGTGGTGATCGCCTATCCGTTCACTGCGGCTCAGGCCCAGGAGGCAGGCCGGTCCGTAGAGCACGATCTGGTTCTTATGGTGGTCCACGGCACTCTGCACCTGCTGGGATACGACCACGCCAACCCGGAAGAGGAAAGAGAGATGTGGGAGAAGCAGGATGCCATCCTGCGCCGTCTGATCGGAGACCAGCCACCAGACCCCCGGATAGGGATGCATGCGAGGAAAAATGATGAAAAGCCAAAGCCTCCTGCATAGCTTCAAATACGCTCTGGAAGGTATCGGCTATACCCTTCGCACGCAGCGGAACGCCAAAATTCATATCACCGTAGCCGCGGCCGTGGTCGTGGTCGGCGCATGGCTCCGGGTTGCTCCGGTGGAGTGGGGTGTGCTCTTCCTGACAATAGGGGCAGTCTTCAGCGCGGAGATGCTGAACACTGTCGTGGAAACCATCATAGACGCCCAGATTGAGGAGTTCCACCCCCTGGCAAAGATCGCAAAGGATGTATCCGCAGGCGCCGTGTTCGTAATGTCTGTGATCGCCGTCCTGGTTGGGCTTTGCATCCTTGGGCCGCCATTGTGGGCCAGGCTGGCACCGATATTGGGCTTCCTGTAGGGCTCGCGCGTGGCTTGACAACAGAGTTAGAGCGTTCCATAATTTAATCTCGACGAGGAGGACGGGCCGGAATGGGCAAAAGCAGTGAGGCATCCAACGTTCACGACCACTTCTTCAAAGAGGTGTTCTCCAGGAAGGAGGCGGCGGTTTCTCTTCTGGAAAGGTTTCTTCCGGGAGAGGTGGTGAGCATCCTGGATCTGGGCTCCCTGGAGAGCAGCAAGGAGACGTTCGTAGATCCGGAACTGCGGGAGCATTTTTCGGATCTGCTGTACCGGGTACCGGTGAAGGGTGGCGGGAGCGCCTGCGTATACGTTCTGTTCGAGCACAAGAGCTATCCCGACAGGTATGTAGCGTTTCAGGTACTGCGCTACATGGTGCGCATCTGGGAGCACGAGCTTCGGCAGGAGAAAGTGCTGGATCCGATAATTCCGGTGGTGGTGTACCACGGTGTGGCGGAGTGGAACGTAAGCGAGAGTTTCCTGGCGTTGCTTTCTCCGCCGGAACCGCTGAAGCAATTCCAGCCGGAGTATCGCTACTGGCTGCTCGATCTCTCCCGGTACAGCGATCAAGAGTTGGAGTACGGGGTGTGGCGAGGTGCTCACCTGTTGCTTTTCAAGTACATCATGCGCCCCGACTTGAGAGAACACATCTGGGAGATAGTGGAGTTGATGGGTGATTTGGTGAAGGAGAAAGGTGGTCTCGAATGGCTTGAAGTCATGCTGCGGTACCTGACTCAGGCCACGGACAAAATTGGCGAGGAGGATTTGGAGAAAGCTATCGAGGCAGTACTGCCGGGAGAAGGAGGTAAACTCATGGGAACCATAGCCGAAAAGTGGATGGAACAAGGGAAGGAAGTAGGCCTGGAACAGGGCCTGGAACAAGGCCTGGAACAGGGCCTGAAACAGGGCCTGAAACAGGGCTTGAAACAGGGCCTGGAGCAGGGCCTGGAGCAGGGCCTGGAGCAGGGGATTAGGAAAGGCATCCTGTCCGGGATAGAGATCGGGGTCGAACTGAGGTTTGGCGAGGCGGGGCTCAGGCTTCTGCCGGAGATTCAACGGATAGAGGACGTGACAGTGCTCCAGGCGATACAGCGAGGGCTCAAAACGGCATCCTCCCTGGAGGAGTTGCGGGAGATCTACCTGCCGTACCTGGAGGGAAAGGACGGAAACGACTGATGCCTTACGAAGAAGCGTTCCGGAAGGTGGGGCGGGAGGAAGGGGTCGACTACTGCCTCCTGTACGAGATTGCCAGGCGGGAGAGCAATTTCAATCCCCTGGCGATAGGTTCTGTGGGTGAGTACGGGTTGATGCAGGTGCATCCGGACAACTGGAACACGCTGGCCCCGAAGTTGGGGCTTTACGACCCTTTCGATCCGTACAGCAACATCAAAGTTGCCGCAGTCTATTTGAAATGGCTCGTGTCTGAGGTGAAGTCCATGGGGCTGGCCGAGGAACGCTGGATTCTGGTGGGCTACAACTGGGGCACCGGGAATCTGAAAAAGCTGATTCAATCAGGCGGCGGTTGGGACCGGGTGCCTCAGGCCCCGGCTGCATACGCCACTTCGATAATCCTCTCGACCGAGGCATGCCGGATATCCGGAGAGGTGAATTGAGCAGCCTCGAAGAACGTCAGGCCGCTCTGCGGAAGCTTCATGCCGAGATGCGCGCCTGCCGGAAGTGCCAGGAAGCCGGGTTCCCCACAGTGCCTGGCGCCATTTTCTCCGGCGATGCCAGCGCCCGCATCATGATCATCGGGCAGGCGCCAGGAAAGGTCGAGGCTTTCGGCACGAAGAAACCGTTCAGCGGCCCCGCTGGCAAGCGCTTGATGCGCTGGATGGAGGAGGCTGGGTGGACGGAAGAGGAATTCCGGCGGGAGGCGTACATCACCGCTGTCACCAAGTGCTTTCCCGGGCCCGGGAAAAATGGCCGCGGCGATCGGGCTCCAACCGCCAGGGAACGTGAGCTTTGCAGGCCTTTTCTGGAGCGTGAGCTTGCCATCGTGGACCCCGAGGTAGTGGCTCCGGTGGGAAGGCTGGCGATCGTGTATTTCCTGGGCAACTCCATCCGTCTTGCCGACGTGATCGGACATTCTTTCCAGGTGGACGGGAGGATCGTCGTCCCGCTCCCACATCCATCAGGTGCCAGCGCGTGGGCGAATTCCGCTGCAAACCAGAAAAGAATCCGCAAAGCTCTTGCCATCCTGCGGGACCTTCGTCCGGGCCTGCGCCCTGAGTGAACGACCGGCTTTTTGCCAGAATGTTTCCCGGCATCCGAAGGCAGCCCTCCATCACCTGTTGCTTTACCCCTCCACATTTGCTATACTACCCTCATCCTGATGTCGGACGAGCGAAACATGCGCAGAGAATCGATACGAAATTTCTGCATCATAGCCCACATAGACCACGGAAAATCCACTCTGGCTGATCGGCTGCTGGAGCGGACGGGGACTGTCCCGCCCAGGGAGATGCACGAGCAGATACTGGACGACATGGACCTGGAGCGGGAGAAAGGTGTTACCATCAAGGCATCCCCCGTGAGAATGCTCTACGACGCCCCCGACGGCAGGCGTTACGAGCTCAACCTGATAGATACGCCGGGGCATGTGGATTTCAGCTACGAAGTGTCCCGTTCCCTGGCCGCTGCCGAAGGAGCGCTCCTGGTGGTGGATGCTTCCCAGGGGATCGAGGCACAGACCCTTGCGAACCTCTACATGGCACTGGATCACGACCTGGAGATCGTCCCTGTCGTCAACAAGATAGATTTGATCTCTGCCCGTACCGAGGAGGTGGCGAAGGATCTTTCTGACCTCCTGGGCGACCCGCCCGAGAGAATTCTGCGAATCTCTGCCAAGGAAGGCATAAACATCGACCAGGTGCTCCAGGCCATCGTGGAGCGGATTCCGCCCCCCGGCGGTGACCCCGACGCCCCATTCCGCTCCCTGATCTTCGATTCCCACTACGATTCATACAAAGGCGTGGTTGCATACGTCCGCGTCATAGATGGTAGCATGTCAAGCCGCGATCCGATCCTGGTCATGTCCACCGGAAAAAGCTCCGAGCCAGTGGAGATCGGGGTCTTCACCCCAGGAATGACGCCGACGGAGCACCTCTCCGCCGGGGATGTGGGATACATCGCAACAGGGCTGAAGACTGTGCGGGATTGTCACGTAGGGGACACCATCACCCTGACGGAGAACCCCGCGGCAGAACCACTGTCCGGATACCAACCACGAAAGCCGATGGTCTTCGCTGGCGTCTACCCTTCGGACACGGAGGATTACGCCCTCCTGAAGGACGCCCTGGAGAAGCTGCAGCTCAACGACGCGGCCCTGACCTACGAACCGGAGACCTCCCAGGCGCTGGGATACGGCTTCCGCTGTGGCTTCCTGGGCCTGTTCCACATGGAAATCATCCAGGAACGTCTGGAGAGGGAGTACGGGCTGGACGTGGTCTTCACCGCCCCCAACGTGGAATACCAGGTCACCCTCACCAACGGGAAGGAGATCATCGTGGACAACCCGGCGGAGCTCCCGCCGGAGAACGAGATAGCCGAAATCCTGGAACCCTGGGTGGAGATCACCGTATTCACGCCGACGGAATACATCGGTGCGGTGATGGACCTGGTCACCTCCCGGAGGGGCAAGTTCAAGAACCAGGAATACCTGGACCCGAAGCGGGTGGTGCTCACTTACGAAATCCCCCTGGCGGAGATCATGGTGGATTTCTACAACGAGCTGAAAGCCAGGACCAGAGGATACGCATCGCTGGACTACCAGTTCAGCCGGTACGAACCGGCGGACATGGTAAAGCTGGAGGTGCTGGTGAACGGCCAGCCGGTGGACGCCCTCTCGATCATCGTCCACAGGGAGCAGATGTACCACAAAGCGCAACGGTTGGTCAGCAAAATGAAGAAAGTGATCCCCCGCCAGCTCTTCGACGTGCCGGTCCAGGCAGCAGTAGGGAAACGGGTGATCGCCCGCTCCACTGTAAAAGCCCTCCGGAAAGATGTGCTGGCCAAGTGCTACGGCGGCGATGTCACCCGAAAGCGAAAACTCCTGGAGAAGCAGAAGAAAGGCAAAAAACGGATGAAGCAGGTGGGAAAAGTCAGCATCTCCCAAGATGCGTTCATGGCAGTCCTCAGGCTGGAGGAGGACTGAACAGCGGCATGACGAAAAGCCGGGAATCCCATCTCCTTTCCTGGAAATTTTGGGCCGGGATGCTGATAAGCCTGCTGGCATTCTGGCTGGCATTGCGTGGCGTGCATCTGCATCAGGTCTGGGATGCGCTCCTGCAAGCGGATTATGCCTACCTGGTGCCTGCATTCCTCCTTCTCCTGGTTGCCATCGGCACGAAAGTCGCACGCTGGGAGATACTCTTCTACCCCAACCGTGGCATACCATACAAGCACCTGCTGGCGGCGATGGGCATAGGCTACCTTGGAAACAATATCCTGCCAGCGCGCATTGGCGAACTGATACGGGCTTACGTAATAGGTGAGCGCGCCAGCGTGAGCAAGGCTCAGGCGTTGGCAACAATCGTGGTCGAGCGTCTCCTGGACGTCCTGACACTGCTCCTTTTCCTGGCATTCCTGCTGCCCGCTCTGAAAGTGCCCGGATGGATGGCCCAATCTTTCATCGTAGTGGGAATAGCTGCTCCTGCTGCGACGCTGGTGCTGGCGCTGGTGTCCGGTGTGGAAAGATGGCTCATGGCGGCGACTTCGTGGCTCGAGAAAAAGGCATCGTTCCTGGCCCGTCTTCGCTTGTCGGATGGGGTAGAAGGGTTCATGGTGGGGCTGGAGATTCTGCGCCGGAAGAGCCTGCTCCCAGCGCTCGCAGGATGGTCGATCCTCTCCTGGGTCGCCAGTGGGTTGTCGTATTACGTGGTCATGCTGGCGTTCCACATCCACCAGCCTGTAACCACAGCATTTCTGGTGCTCTGCGTCACCTCCCTGGGGATGGTGGTGCCGTCGTCCCCCGGGTACGTGGGAGTGTTCCACTACCTGACGGTGGTGGTACTGGACTTGCTGGGCGTGCCAAAAGACCTGGCGTTGAGCTATGCTCTGGTCCTGCACGCCACGGTTTACATAACCCTTTCTGTCACGGGGATTTACGGAATGTTCGTGGAAAGCCTGGGATGGAGGGAATTGGCGGCTGGACGGGTGGGAGAGCAGTAATTGCACCCGATTGGGGTTACTCACGGAGGATCATAATGGTGGCACGAGAGATATTGGAAGAAATCGAGCGGAAGAACCTTGCCCCTTACGGCATGAAGAGCGCCGATTCCAGGGGCCGCGAGTATCCAGAAGAGGAACCACCTTATAGAACGGCATTCCAGCGGGACAGGGACCGCGTAATCCACACAACCGCGTTCCGCAGGTTGGCATACAAGACTCAGGTATTCGTGTACTACGAGGGAGATCACTACCGCACCCGCTTGACTCACTCTATCGAGGTGGCGCAGATTGGGCGGACGATGGCACGCGCTCTGGGCGCAAACGAGGACCTGACCGAGGCAATCTGCCTGGCCCACGATTTGGGACACCCGCCTTTCGGTCACACTGGCGAGGCAGCGTTGAACGAGGTGATGGAGAGCTACGGTGGTTTCGACCACCAACGCCAGACGATGAGGATAGTCGGGCGGCTGGAGCGACGCTACCCCGATTTTCCTGGCCTGAATCTAACCTATGAGGTGAGAGAAGGTCTGGTCAAGCACGACACAGAGTACGATGTCGCCAATGCCAGGGGATACGAACCGGACAAATCCGGCACTCTGGAGTGCCAGATTTCCAACCTGGCGGACGAAATAGCGTACGATACCAGCGACCTGGACGATGGCCTCCGTTCCGGCATCCTGGACCCCAGGGCGGTCCAGAAGCTCGAGATCTGGGAGGCAGTGATGGATTCTCTGCGGGAGTCACGTAATGCCCGGATAACCCAAATGCTCCGGTACCGGGCGATACGCCATTTGGTCGGGATGGAGGTCAGCGATGCAATCGCCGCCACGGAACAGGCGCTGAAAAGATCTGGCGTTGGCTCGGTGGAAGAGCTTCGCTCCCTTGGGGTGAATGTGGCGTCCTACTCTTCCCAAATGGACGCCTGGAACAGAGAACTGAAAAGCTTTCTGATGGAGAATTTCTACCGGCACTACCGGCTCAGGAGGATGTCACACAAAGCCACCCGGCTGCTCCAGGGCCTTTTCGCAGCGTACATGGAAGATCCAAAGCAGTTGCCGCCAGAAACGATGAGGCGGGCGGACGAGGAGCCAGAGGGGCTGCCGCGTGTCATTTGCGATTACATTGCCGGAATGACCGACCGCTACGCCGTAGCAGAGTACCGTAAACTTTTCGACCCGGCAGAGCGGGCATAGGGTATGCGGCTGCGCCTCCGCTGTTGCTAGCGTCGCTGCAGGGGAGCGAGGCGTCAATTCACTCGATCAGCCCCCGCATCGTCGGCACGTACATCTGATCCAGGTATTCTTTGAGCATCCGGCGCAGGCTGAAATAGGGCGCCACCGTTCGGATCGTCTCTTTCATCACGGAGATCCACACGCGCGGGATTCCCGCGTCATCCCGCCCGTAGAACATCGGCACGACACATTTCTCCAGGATGCTATACAGGTGCGAGGCGTCGTCTGCGTCCTGAGCCTCCAGATTGTCATACCCCTCCTGCTCGCCAATAGCCCACCCGTTTGCGCCGTTGTACGCCTCCGGCCACCAGCCATCCAGGACGCTGGCATTCGGCACTCCATTTAGGGCAGCCTTCTGCCCACTGGTGCCGCTGGCCTCCCGCGGGCGTCGCGGGTTGTTCAGCCACACATCCACGCCCTGCACCAGGTAGCGGGCCATGTTGATGTCGTAGTCCTCCAGGAAGACGATCCTCCCGTTCAGACCAGGGTATTTCGCCAGGTTGATCACCTGCTGAATCATCGCCTTGCCCGGGCCGTCTTTCGGGTGTGCCTTCCCGGCAAAGATGAACTGTGCTGGCCTATCCGGATCGTCCACGATCCGGCGCAGGCGCTCGATATCCCGGAAGACCAGGGTAGCTCGCTTGTAAGTGGCAAACCTCCTGGCGAAGCCAATGGTCAATGCTTTGGGATCGAGAACGCCCCGCGCTGCTTCCACTTCATCCGGAGAAGCGCCAATCCGCTCTTTCCACGCGGCGTATCGCTCCCTGGCAAACTCGATGAGCCTCGTCCGAAGCTGTAGCTTCACATCCCATAGCTCCTCGTCGGGGATGTCCCAGACGCTGTCCCACAGATCCTGCCGATCCAGATTGTCGTACCAGTCAGGGCCGAGGTATTTGTTGTAAAGTTCATAGAGCTCCGGGGCCAGCCAGCTGGCGGTGTGGACGCCATTTGTTATCTGGCCTATGGGCACCTCGTCCAGCGGCTTGTCGGGCCAGAGGAAATGCCACATCTTGCGGGAGACCGCCCCGTGGATTTTGCTGACGCCATTCCGCTTGCCGGAAAACCGCAACGCCAGCACTGTCATGCTGAAGCTGGGGCCCCACGGCTGATCCTGGTGGGCCAGCCCCAGGAAATCCTCCTTCGACAGCCCAAGCTTGGGCCAGAAGTTCCAGAAATGACGCTCCATCATGTCGAACGGGAAAGTATCGTGCCCTGCCGGGACAGGCGTGTGGGTGGTGAAGACCACATGCTTCCGGACGTAGTCGCTGGCTTCGGCGAAGCCCTTCCCCTGGGCTACCTGTTCCCTCAGCAACTCCAGGACCAGGAATGCCGCATGTCCTTCGTTCATGTGCCAGACAGTCGGGTTCAGGCCGAGCGCGCGGGCTGTCCGAACGCCGCCGATTCCCAGGACGATCTCCTGAGACAGCCTGGTTTCCAGATCGCCGCCGTAGAGCCGTGCCGCCAGCACACGGTCCTTTGGGTCGTTCGGCTCGATGTCAGTGTCCATCAGATAGAGGGCGTTCCGCCCAACCTGGATATGCCATACCCTGGCGTACACCGTGCGCGTCTCCAGCTGCACGTGGATGCGTATTTCCTTGCCATCCGGCCCGAGGGCGGCGCGCGCTGGCACTCTGCCGAAATCCAGCTTTTCGTAGACCGCCTCCTGAACGCCATCGGCGGTTAGCCGCTGTGTGAAATACCCTTGCGGGTAGAGGAACCCGATCCCAACCAGCGGCACGCCCATGTCGCTGGCCTCTTTGCAGTGGTCGCCGGACAGAATTCCCAGCCCGCCGGAGTAAATCGGCAGGGATTCGTGCAGGCCGAATTCAGCGGAAAAATAAGCGACGAGATGGTCGCTCTCCGCTGGGAAGCTCTCGGCGAACCAGGACTCGCCGGGGTGCATGTACGCGTCGAAATCCGCCATGACCCTGTGGTACGCCACCAGGTAGTCGGAATCGGCCAGTCCCTCCAGACGTTCCTGTGGAACCTCCTGTAGGAGACGCACCGGGTTGTGGTAAACTTTCTCCCATAGTTCCGGGTCTATCCGGCGGAAAAGCTCCTGAGCCTCCGGATTCCAGCTCCACCACATGTTGTAGGCCAGTTCTCCCAGCCTATGAAGATTTACAGGCAATTCGATGTGCATGTTCACGGTTCGATTGGGCCTCCTCCAGTCTGTTTCGGTCACTGGCGTGCCTGCTCTGCACGATCATCATCTGGCGTTCCGGCCTCTTCGGAGGGAGCGACTTCGCCTTGATTCTCAGAGGAGGCGGGCTTTGGCTCCATCTCGGCAGGGGCTTGCTCTTCCTCGGCCGGTAACGGGGGTGCTAGCTCCTCTCCTCCGGCAGGGGCTTGCTCTTCCTCGGCGGGCAATGGGGGTGCTAGCTCCTCTCCTCCGGCAGGTGTCGGCTGCGCCGTCCAGGATTCCGGTGGCTGCCATGCTTCCGGCCGCTCTTCCCGGGTGGGCGCCAGCGCCCATGCCGTCCTCCATATCACAACCACCAGGCCCGACAACACCAACAGCGCAGGCCAGAACTTGGTCAAAGTGCCACGCTCCCATCCCTCCAGGGAGAGAAGCAAGAAACCCAAAGTGAGAAAGATTACAGTGAACAGAGCCGCAGGCCATGCTTCTTTCTCGCCGAACCGCACAAGGTAAATCAGTGCTGCAACGGCTCCCAGCGCTATGAAGAAGAACCCCGCCAGGTCATGGGGACTGAATTTCGTCGCAAATCCTATCAGCAGAGCCAGAGCCAGCAACAAGCCCCCCGGTATCACTGCCCACCAATGCTTGCTGTCCAGCAGGTAGACAACGAAAAACCCCACAGCCACGCCGAAAGCTAGAAGCGAGAGCAACCAGGTCAGCGGGAAAGTTCCTTCATGTCCCAGATATACCACCGCAGCCAGGCTCAACAGGGTCGTCGCGGGGAGCCAGAGCCACCATCGCTCCCTATTGCTCACGTAGCCGATGAGGAAAACTATGCCACTAAGAGCACTCAGGGCGATAACCCCTAGCATGATGTACTCAGCCCATTGGTCGAACTGGCCAAGATTTGCCACCATTAGGATGATTCCGCTGACGAGAAGCGATACACCCCAGTAAAACGTATGTCCCAATTTCTTCATATTTTCACCCTCCATGCGCGGAAGGAGCCCTGAGGCTCACCTGCTATCCGTTGACGCGGCTGGAGTATACCCCAGCCTGAAAGCGTTTGGCAAGTGGGGGTGAGTGTCGTTGCTCCGGTCGATGTTCATCCAGGGGACCGAAAGCTCTCTACGGGGAGAACGGAGTAATTCCTGGGGGCGGCCCCCAGGAATTACTTCCTCTTCCCTGCGGCTGGCTTCTTTGTAGAGGAATCCCCGCTGTGCTATAATATTTGAGCGCCTGCGGGCGACGGGAACCAAAAATTTATGGAGATTAGGGCCAGTGTTCAACCCAATGGATTGGATTTTAGGGCTTTTCTCCCTGGACATGGGGATAGACCTCGGTACCGCCAACACCCTGGTAAACGTCCGAAGGAAAGGGATCGTCGTCAACGAGCCTTCCGTGGTGGCAATCGACACGAAGACGAAGAAAGTTCTAGCCATAGGCAATGAGGCAAAGCAAATGGTGGGGCGCACCCCATCTCACATCGTCGCCATCAGGCCGCTGAGGGATGGGGTAATCTCTGATTTCGATGTTACGGAGAAAATGCTCCATTACTTCATCCAAAAAGTTCACGATCAGCTTTTCAGCATGCCTCGTCCCAGGGTGGTGGTCGGCATACCAAGCGGCGTTACCGAAGTGGAGAAGCGTGCGGTGTACGATGCCATCGTCAGCGCGGGCGCACGCAGCGCGTACCTGATCGAGGAACCCATGGCCGCAGCAATCGGAGCAAACCTGCCGATCGCCGAGGCGATTGGCAGCATGATAGTGGACATCGGCGGAGGCACTACGGAGGTAGCAGTTTTCGCCATGGGCGGCATAGTGGTGTCCAAGTCAATCAGGGTCGCTGGGGACGAGATGGATGAGGACATCATCAACTACGTCCGGAAGAAATACAACCTGCTGATTGGGGAGAGAATGGCAGAGGAAACCAAGATAGCTATCGGCTCGGCATATCCACAGGAGCAGGAAGGGACATATCAGATACGCGGCCGCAACCTCATCACTGGCTTGCCGGACGAGGTCGACATCAGCAGCATCGAGGTGAGGGAGGCACTCGGCCCCTCCATCGAAATGATAGTGAACACTGTCAAAGAAGCCCTGGAAGAAACTCCGCCAGAACTGGTATCCGACATAATGTCCAACGGGATAGCTCTGGCCGGGGGCGGAGCCCTCCTGCGAGGGATCGAGGACAGGCTCAGCGAGGAAACCAAAATCAAGGTATATGTTGCCGAAGGTCCGATGAGCTGTGTCGCTATAGGTGCGGAGAAAGTGCTGGAGGAATTGGACGTGCTGAGCACGGTGCTCACCAGTACCCAGCGGGGCAGTACGATCCATCAGCGGTAAATGAGAACAAACCGGCCTCACATTTTTATAACCACGTTACTGATTTTGCTGGCTCTACTTGCCCATTCTGCGGGGTGGAGCAGGCATGTAGAGGGCCCTGTCCTCGCTGCTGTCAGTGACGTGATTCCTCTTATCACGACTCCTGTACGCTGGATCGGGAGCACCGGGAACGCGGTGATGCACGTCAGAACTCTCGAAAGGGAGAACAAAGAGCTCAAAGGCTTAATCAATCAGCTTCAGATAGAAAATGTCAAGATGAAAGAGGTGGAAGCAGAGAACAGGTCTCTCAGACTTCTCCTGGGATTTGCTCACGAGAACCCCACGTACGCTTTCCGTGGCGCCCAGGTGGTAGGCCATGTATTGGGATACGACCCAGATCCGTTTCTCCAGTACGTAATTCTGGAT
The DNA here is from genome assembly GCA_015486235.1 of Anaerolineae bacterium. Taxonomy (GTDB): domain Bacteria; phylum Chloroflexota; class Anaerolineae; order S016-19; family S016-19; genus S016-19. The sequence goes on along the minus strand of WFSD01000179.1, from coordinate 3,664 downwards.
GTTGGGACGGCCGATGGCGTCGACGTTGGGATGCCTGTGGTCACAGATCAAGGACTGGCTGGCAGAATATCCCAAGCATACCCTCACACCAGCAAAGTCCTCCTGATAACCGACCGGGAAAGCGATGTCAGCGGACTGCTCCAGACATCCAGACTTACTGGCATCGTCAGAGGACAGGGTGGGCACCGTGATCTGCTCATGGATTACCTACCCCAGGGGAAGGCCATTACCCCAGGCGAGATCGTCATCACCTCCGGCATCGGCGGCAATTTCCCCAAGAACCTGGTGATCGGTCAGGTAGTAAAAATCAACCAGAAGGATTTCGAGGTGTTCCAAAGGGCGATAGTGCACCCCTCGGTGGATTTTGGCAGGCTGGAGACGGTTCTGGTGATCACAAAATTTATTCCTCTGGCTCCTCAGGAGACGCCGGAAGCAGAGGTGAAGAAGTGAACCCGTACCTGAGCGTGGTGCTTTTGGGGATCGTGGCCATCCTGGAGATAGGGTTGCAGCCGCATCTGGGCTATATGGGGGCAACGCCGGATTTCATGTTGCTGTCTGTGTCGATGTGGAGCCTGGTACAGGGGCCTCTAGAAGGGGTTTTCTGGGCGCTGGTGGGTGGATTTCTGCTCAGCATATTCTCCGGCGGGCCTGTGGGGATCCTGGCATTCGGCATGATTCCTGCAGCTTTGCTAGCCGGACTCGGACAAACCAGGTTCTTCGGCGGATGGCTCCACCTGCCGGTGGTTGTGACTTTTTTTGCATATATCACTTACGGTCTGACAGTTTTCCTGCTCCTCCGACTGACCGGATGGCCCGGTGATCTAATTCCGGCGATACAATATCAGATGTTGCCCAACGCCATCTACAGTGCCATTCTCTCTCCAATTTTATACCCATTCTTCAGGTGGCTTCACTATCAGACCGTGGGCGAGAGACTGGAGTTTCCGCGATGAGGTACCACACATTGCCAATCCACCGCTACATGGTATTGCGCCTGGTAGTGGCCCTGACGTTCGTTGCACTTGCCTTCCGGCTTGGGCAACTGCAGCTCGCCATGGGGGGAAATTACCAGCGAAAAGCTGCCCTAAACCGCATCAGGAAGGTAGTACTCCATGCCCCACGCGGGATCATCTACGACCGTAATGGGACCATCCTGGCACGCAATGAGGCGAGTTTCAGCATAGAGATTCTGCCAGAGGGAATTCCGGAAGACAGAGAAAAGGACATCGTCAGACAGCTCCTGAACATCCTGGATTCCCCCAAGCCGGAAATCTCTGCCCCTACGCCAGCGCCAAAATCAAGAGGGGGGAAAGCAACACCCGTCCCCACTCCTTCACCAGTACCACACCCCGATCTGAAGCAAATCCTTCACCAGGTGGATGTAGGCAGGTTGACCAACGCATCCCGTCCCATCATTGTGGCCAGAAAAGTGCCCAGAGAAGTAGTGATGGAAGTGGAGGAGGACGAATACAGGCTGCCCGGCGTGCAGGCCGTGGCAAACCCACGCCGTGATTACCCCGAAGGCGCTCTGACGGCCCATATCATCGGGTTCATGGGATCAATTCCCTCCAACCAGGTTCACACGTACCTGGCTATGGGATACCAACAGGGGGACAAAATTGGAATGGCTGGATTGGAGGCTAGCTATGAGAAATCATTGCGGGGAAAGTGTGGCGAAAAATATGTGGAAGTGGATGTCCATGGCAAAGAAATAAGAACTGTGGGGAAGCAGATCGACCCGGTTCCGGGGTACAACCTCCGGTTGACCCTGGACGTGGGCCTCCAGAAGGTAATGGAAAAAGCGCTTCGTGATGGGATGAAACATGTCAAGACAAAGCCCCAGTCCGGCGTGGCGATAGCTATGGACCCTCGCAATGGCGCTATCTTGGGGATGGTAAGCCTGCCATCTTATGACGACAACCTGTTTGCCAAAGGGATAGATCCGAAAACCTACCAGGAAATGCTTGCAAACCGATGGCGTCCAATGGTGAACCACGCCATCAGCAGCATATACCCGCCTGGCTCTACCATCAAACCAGTGGTAGCATCCGCTGCGCTTCAGGAGGGAGTGATCACTCCCAGGACACGCATTCTGGACAAGGACGGGGTAATCTGGCTGCCAAACAAGTATTTCCCGGACGACCCAAAACAGGCACAGCCGTTTTACTGTTGGATACACAAATATGGGCATGGACACGGGAATATCAACGTCCGGGAAGCGCTGGCCGTATCCTGCGACATCTTTTTCTACGAGGTGGGCGGCGGATACAAAGATTTCAAAGGCTTGGGGATAGACCGACTGGTGCAGTACGCCCACCTGTTCGGGTTTGGAGAGAAAACAGGCATAGACCTGCCGGCCGAAAGCCCAGGCCAGGTTGGTACCCCCAAATGGAAACGCCTGAATTATGGAGAGAACTGGACCACCGGGGATACCTTCAACATGAGCATCGGACAGGGATACCTGGCAGCAACGCCGATGCAGGTTCTCAATGCTACCGCAGCGGTCGCCAATGGAGGGTACCTTTACCGCCCGCAGATCGTGTATGACATCGAGGACTCGGAAGGTCATGTGATCAGACGATTCAAGCCTGACCTGGTGCGCGAGGTGCCAGTAGAAGTGAAAGTGCTGGACGTGGTGAGGGAAGGGATGTGGGGCGCGGTCCACTGGCCCCAGGGGACAGCTAAAATCGTCAATATCCCCGGGTGTCAGATCGCCGGCAAGACAGGCACTGCAGAATTCTACGACCCTAACATCCCCAGGGACAAAAAGGGGAACTTGCCAACCCATGCCTGGTTTACAGCCTTCGCACCATACGATAACCCCGAGATTGCTTTGGTGGTATTCGTGTACAACGGAGGCGAGGGGTCAGAAGTGGCGGCACCGATAGCCAGGGATATACTCCGGGCATACTTCACCGCTCGTGGCAAGTGCCTGCCAACGCCGACCCCTGTCCCGACTTCTACGCCGGAGAAACAAAAATGAGGCCAACCGTCCAGATCAAGGGAACCAAAGAAGGGCTGCTGATAGTCCTCGGACCAGGGCTGTGGAGCTCGATGATGGCGGAGCTCAAGGAGAAACTTGATGCAAATCCAGCATTTTTCCGAGGAGCGCGGGTAGCCATCTCCACCGGCACCCGGGTGCTCGAAAAGGAGGATATCCTTCAGACGGGAGAGATGCTCTCGAACTACGGGATGTTTCTCTGGGCGATCATTTCGGATGTCGAAGAAACCAGGAAAACGGCCAAAAGGTTAGGCCTGGCTACAGAACTCGGCCTATCGCTGGCGTCCAGGCTACTTCCAGCAGCCAACGTGCTTGTGCTAACCAAAACTCTTCGCTCCGGACAGGAATTGGAGCATCGGGGGAGCGTGTTATTGATCGGAGACGTGAATCCGGGCGCAAGGATCATCGCCAGCGAGAGTATCGTCGTATGGGGGCGCCTGCGCGGCGATGCCCACGCGGGCTATCCCGACAAGGACGATGCCGTGATAGCTGCGCTAGGGATGGAAGCGGAGGCAATAGCCATCGGGGGAACCCCCGCTGTACTGGAGAAAAAAGCCAGGGCCAGGTGGAAAGAGGGAAAGTTGCGCCCAACTTTAGCCAGGATCGAGGACGGGCGGGTGGTTTTCAGTGAGTGGTAAGTGGCGGCGCTATGGGAGATTGATT
>WFSD01000178.1 GCA_015486235.1 Anaerolineae bacterium | reverse complement strand
TGATCGATCAGGTGGGCTATCATGTGAAGGACTACTTCCTCAAGCAATGGGACAAATTCAAGGACGTGCCGTGGATGATCCTGGCCCATTCCACCCACGTGAAAGGCGCCGGGACTTACGACCCGGCCACCGGCGAGCACCCACGGATCAAAGTCACGCTGGCCACCGGGATTCCGGAGGAGCGATGCAGGCGGATCAACCTGGGCTACCGTTCGCCGGACAGCATCGACCTGGAGGCGCTGAAAGGACGAGAGGACGAGGGCATCCTGGTGATTCCGCGCGCCGGGGAGATGCTGTACCGCCTGAAGGGATGGAAAGGTCGGTAGCCGAAATCCGAGGGGTGACGGGGACGAAGATGGCGGAATTCGATTTGGTTCTCATAGGCCATGCGGCGAAAGACATCATCGTCGTGGGAGGCAAGCGGGATCGGGTGGCGGGAGGAGGCGTGTACTACGGCTCCATCGCGCTGACACACCTGGGCTTCCGTGTCGCCGTGGTGACGAAGCTCCGGAAAGACGATTTCTGGATCGTGCACGAGATGGAGCAGGAAGGGGTCATCGTCTTCGCCCATCCCGCGCCGGAGACGTCCGGCATCGAAAACGTGTACCTGACGCCCGACATGGAGCGCCGGAAGACGCGGCCGCTGGGGTTTGCCGGGCCGTTCTCCCGGGACGAAATCCCCGACCTGGACACCCGGCTTTGGGACGTGACGCCGCTCATGACAGGAGAAGTCGACCTGCCGATGCTCCGATGGCTGGCCGGGAAAGGCACGCTGGCGCTGGACGCTCAGGGGTTTGTCCGCGTCCGCCGCGGGGACGAACTGGTGTTCGAGGATTGGCCGGAGAAGACCGAAGGGCTGCCGCTGGTGGACTTCCTCAAGGTGGACGCCGCGGAGGCAGAAGTCCTGACCGGCACGAGCGAAATCCACAAAGCGGCCCTCGAACTGGCCGAGATGGGCGCGGGTGAGGTCGTGCTGACCCACAACGAGGGGCTGCTGGTGTACTCCGGTGGGAAGACGTACGAAGCGGCGTTCCATTTCTCGTCGCTGGAAGGGCGCACCGGCCGCGGCGACACGTGCTTCGCCGTGTACCTCGGCTGGCGGCTCGACCACCCGCCGGAGGAAGCCGCGGAGGTCGCAGCGGAGGTCACCTCGATGAAAGTGGCAGTCCCCGGCCCGTGGCGCGGCAGGCTGGAGCAAGTCCACAGCGCTCAGCGCCGCTTGAATGGGTAAAATCGGTTGAGCGGCGTCGGATGAAAACGCAAAGACGCAAAAAGTTCTTGAAGCTCTTTGCGTCTTGGCTCGCCTTGCGTGTCTGCGTTTGATAGAGAGCTTCGCTACCGGGATCAAAATCACACACGGAAGTGAAGGAGGTAGTAATGGCGGATGAATACGATTTCGGCATGGTTGGGCTCGGCACCATGGGAGGCAACCTGTCGCTGAACATAGCAAGCCACGGCTACACCGTCGTCGGCTACGACCTGGACGAGGAAAAAGTCCGGGCCTTCGACGCCAGATCCGACGCGTTGAAAGGGGTGAACTCCCCCGAGGAACTGATGGCTGCGCTCAAGACGCCACGCAGGATCATGCTCCTGGTGCCTGCCGGGAAGCCCGTGGACGACGTCATCGCCCACTTGCTTCCCCACCTGGAGGAAGGCGACATCCTGATCGATGGCGGCAACTCGTTCTTCAAGGACACGGAGCGCCGGTCGGCGGAACTGGAGGCGAAAGGCATCCGTTTCATCGGGATGGGCGTCTCCGGCGGGGAATACGGGGCGCTGCACGGCCCGTCGCTGATGCCGGGCGGGCAGGAGAGCGCCTACCGTGAAGTCGCCTCGATCCTCGAGAAAATCGCCGCCAAAGTAAACGGCGAGCCGTGCGTGACCTACATCGGCCCCAGAGGCGCCGGACATTACGTCAAGATGGTTCACAACGGCATCGAATACGCGGACATGGCGCTCATCGCCGAGACCTACGACATGCTCAGCCGGGGGTTGGGTCTCTCCGCCGACGAACTCGCCGAGCTGTTCGAGGAATGGAATCGGGGCGAGTTATCATCGTATCTGGTGGAGATCACGGGGAAGATTTTCCGCAGACGGGACGAGGAGACCGGCAAGCCGCTGGTAGAGCTGATCCTGGACAAAGCAGGGCAGAAAGGCACCGGGAAGTGGACGTGTCAGAATTCGATGGACGTGGGCGTGCCCACGCCGACCATCTGCGCCGCCGTGGAGGTGCGGGTCATCTCCGCGTTCAAGGAAGAGCGGGTGCAGGCGTCGAAAGTCCTCTCCGGCCCTAAACCGACGCCCGCGAGCGATCGTGAAGGGTTCACCCGGGACATGCGAGACGCCCTCTACGCGGCCAAGATCATCGCATACGCACAGGGGATGGCGCTGATGAAGCACGCTTCGGCGGAGTACGGCTACAACCTGAACCTCTCGGAGATCGCCAGGATATGGCGTGGCGGGTGCATCATCCGAGCGCGGCTTCTGGAGAACATCCGGAAAGCGCTGGCGGAGAGTCCTGATCTGCCTAACCTGCTGCTTGCGGAGCAGTTCCGGAATGCGGTAATGGAGCGGCAGGACGCGTTGCGCCGCGTGGTGCGGCAGGGCGCGGAATGGGGGATACCGCTGCTGGCGTTCTCGACTGCGCTGGCGTATTTCGACGCATATCGCTCCGAGCATCTCCCGGCGAACCTGATTCAGGCGCAGCGGGACTTCTTCGGCGCGCACACTTACCGCCGCGTGGACAAAGAAGGCGTGTTCCACACGGAGTGGGAGGATTGAACAACTCTGACGCGGAGACACAGAGAATGGAGATGACTATGGGGAAAAGCGAACGCACAGCGGAGGAGATTCTGCCAGAGTACGACTTCAGCAAAGGAGTTCGCGGCAAGTACGTGCGTCGCCTTGCCGAAGGCGCGAACATGGTAGTGCTGGCTCCGGACATGGCCCGTATTTTCCCCGATTCGGAATCGGTGAACAGGGCGTTGCGTCTGCTGGTGGAAGTTGCCAAGCGCTCGGTGGAAAAGGAGCAGTGACTGGGTGCACTCGCACGAGGCCTTTGTTCCCTGGTCAGCATGTTGTGCACACCTACTGGCGTTCTTGACGGCGCTGGCGTATTTCGATGCATATCGCCCTGAGCATCTCCCGGCGAACCTGATCCAGGCGCAGCGGGACTTCTTCGGCGCGCACACCTACCGCCGCGTCGACAAAGAAGGCGTGTTCCACACGGAGTGGGAAGTGTGAGACCGACGGGCTTTGGCTCCAGGCTTTCACTGGCTGGGCTATAGATGCTATAATAATTGGAAGCGTTCAAAAGTAGTGGGATGAGTTCGTCTTGCCAAGGAGGCTGGGATCGCCTTTTGACCTCACCCATCACCCCGGCCGCCTGCGGCGGCCTGCCCCTCTTCCCTCTCCCATAAAATGGGCGAGGGAAGAGGGGCACAGCGGGGAAGACTGTACCGTGGAAAACTGGCAAATAGCATGGGAATTGCTCCTATTGAGGCGTTTCCAGCGTTGCCTGCGCCGCCACTGATGGCGAATTTTGTAGAGCGGACTGTTAGTCCGCTCCGCCATGACACCCTTGGAACTGCTTATTGCTGGTGCGTAGGAGCGATGCTTGTCCTCGCCCTGGGATAGGAAAGGGTACAAGCCGCTCCATTCCACCAGTTCTGAGCGCTACCCTATAATTTGGTCAGAATCAAAGGCAGTCATCACATCTTCGTGCATCCAGACATACCGGAGTTGGTGAACCTGCAAAACGTGAAAGGGAAGGCGAAACCATACCAAGTTAAGCAGCT
>WFSD01000177.1 GCA_015486235.1 Anaerolineae bacterium | reverse complement strand
CGGCATTTCTTCCCTGTGTCTCGCCAGACTGGCTTGCCAAAGCTATATCAACAAGCATTACAAAAAGCATGAGCATCCCGAGAAGAAAAACTTGCCTTTTCATCAAATCACTTTTCAGCATAGCGGCTTTTGCTCCTCATGTCTTTATTTTGCGATGTATCAGCATGTATTCCCACTAAGATCCTTTTCTCGAGTAAACGGAACCTGCATCCAGCAATGTCAAGAAGCCCAGGACCAGCAACAAGTCTTTCCAGGAGAGAGAAGCATAACTCCTCACATCTCCACTCAACGAGGGGGGCAAAGATGGAGTGGCCGTAACGACAGGACGAGGGGTCCACGTTGGTGACACAGGTTCAGGTGTCCACGTGGAAGATGGCGGGCGAGAGGTAGCCGTGGCGGTTCTGGACGGCACCGCCGTGGGAGAAGGCGTAGGCTTGCGTCTTGGACGAGGCGTTGGAGTGAACGTAGGGGGCACTGGCGTCCATGTAGGTGTGGGGAATGCTGTCGCGGTAGAGGCCGGAGCAGTCACCGTAACGACTGCCACCTTACCCGGGTTCCCGTTCATTCTCACGAACTGACTGTACACCCATCCCAGGATACCCTTTCTCAGGAGCACCTGTATCCATGTGCTGTCGGAATTCCTCCCCTTTACTTCAAAGCTGTTTCCCTGGTGAACTCTGCCGATCAGCGGATAATTTGTGCCGGGGCCAGAGCGCACGTTCAATGTCTTCGGGAGGACGACCGCTCTTACGACAACCGTTGGGGTAGCCGTGAGCACCTGCGGGGTCTGAGTGTAAGTCCGTAATGGAGTCCACGTCCGAGCAGGAGTCACCGCCGCCCTCCCTGTGAGGGATACAGCGATAACTGCCGTGGGAGAAAGGGTCGGCAATTCTTTACTTACAGCAAGGCGGGATGGCACCGGGGAAGCCTGAGACACGAGCATTGTCTTCGGCGTGCTGCGTTGTGAAGAGGGAAGTATCCCATCAGAGAAAGCAGCAGCGACAACAGCCAGCAACAACACCAGAAGAGAAGAAATAATCACCGGCAATGGCACTTTTTTCCTCATATCGCCTGGAATCGTCGCGCGTGACTCTGTGTTGTCTGACACCATTGGTGCGACTATGGTAGCCATCTCTGCATCAGCTTCTTCCGCAGCGGGCGTGATCAGAGGCTCCAACGCCTCCATCAATTCTTCAGGAGTTTGAAATCTATTCGTTGGATCACGTTGTAGCATCTTGTTCACAATAGAGCTTACTTCCGGAGGAAGGTCGATCCGGTGAGATTCTACAGGTACCGGATTGCCCCGCGCAACACGATTGAGCAGTGCCTGAGGAGTATCGGCCTGAAATGGCACAGCCCCCGTAAGCAAGTGGTACAGCACCACACCCAATGAATAAATATCCGAGCGAATGTCCACATCTTTCTCGCCAAGCGCCTGCTCAGGCGAAGAGTATTGAGGGGTACCTACAAACACCCCTGTCTTGGTCAGAGAGTCGGCTAGCATCTCTCTGGCTATACCGAAGTCCATCACTTTGACCACGCCTTCTGGCGTTATCATTATGTTCTGTGGCTTGATGTCCCTGTGTACTATCCCATGACGGTTTGCTTCAGCCAGTGCTTGCGCGACCTGATAGGCAATGTTCATCACCTGAGCGACCGAAGAGATGCTTTCATTCCGCATAAGCTGTGTCAGGGTAACGCCGGGTATGTACTCCATAGCTATGTAGTACACCGGATCTCCGTCAACTTTGTCACGACCTGAATCGAGCACCCTGGCTATATGAGGGCTGTGCAGGTTCATGGCCACCTGGGCCTCGCGCGAGAACCGCTCCACATACGTCGGCTGATCCGCCAGGTGGGAGTGCAGTATTTTCAAAGCGACGGTAATTCCTGTGTGCTCGTCTATTGCCTCGTACACTGTGGCCATGCCGCCGGAGCCAATCTTCCGCTTTATGCGATAGTGTTTGACACGTTTTATTGTCATAGCTTCCGCCCCTCACAGGTCGAATTGTGTTCGATGCCGCTATCACCAATCCTCATCGCCGAAGTCACCCTCCTCAGTATCTCCCTCGTCATACCCGCAATAGTCATCCCCATCAAGATCAAAGTAGTCGCCCTCCGCACAATCGTCGTAAAATCTGTCTTCGAAGAAAGTAACGGGCTTTTCCAACCACAAATAACGAGAGATGGCAATTACAGCAGCAGCTCCCAACCCTGCTATCATGATCAGCCATGGATGAGAGGCGATAAGGTTGAAGGTCCCTCGCAGGAGCCACATTACAAGACTGATGATTACTCCAGACACCACGGCGACAAAAACCTCTTCCCATACCTCGTCACTCATTCGGCACCTCCTCAATCCTCCCAAATTAGATGGGAGGTGCTTTGCAACTGTTCAGTCCGTACCGCCTGCGGTAGAGTGCGGGCAACGCGGATGAGGTAAATCTCACCGCCGAGGACTAAGAGCCGCTAGCCGTTGGCCGATAGCCGTTAGCTCTCGCAAAGAGCTTGTCGCGAGGACAAAAGCTGCTGTCGGCTAACGGCTGACTGCCAACGGCTTTTTGTTTCTCTGCGTTCACAGAGGGCTCTCTGCGGTGAGGGATCGCCCCTGAACAGTTACTCGTGTTTAGTATTGCGAAGACGTGGGGACATTTCCTGCGCAGGAGTGTAGCGTGATCAAGGCAAAGACCAAGGAAAAATCCTACTGGGAGTCTTTCAATCTGGAAGAAGGGGACTTGAGCGCCCTGTTTAACCTTCTCAGCGATGGCAGGCCGCACTCGGCTCATGAGTTGGTAGAAGCCATCGTGGCGTACCGCATTCAAAAAGAACAGACGAGCATCGCCAGAGCGCTGGAGCATGGCAAAATATATCAGCCTAAATCGGACTACGAAGTTGGGGACAGCGTAGTCTTTCCTTCCATGAATTACCAGATGGGCGAAGTTGTGGGAAAGCGCCCCGGAGTCAATCCAGAATACGGCGATTTCAATGTGATAAAAGTGAAATTCCCCGACAGGGATGAACCGCTCGAGTTCGCGGCTGGCTTTACTCCGCCCCATGTATTGAACATCAAGGGGGACTGGCGGGAGTACCTGGAAAAGGAATCAGGTGCTTCTGTCAAAGAGATACTGGAATCCTACGGCGACACAATCCGGACCCGTGTAAGCCGTTCCCTGCTGGAATCCCATGGGGATGTCTTCGTCTCTTTCGACGAAAGCTGGCTGCTGGTGGACGCCCTGGTCCCAATCGGCGAAGGAGATCTCAACATAGCGGAGGCGGTGATAGATCTCAAAGGCATGCCAGCCTCTGGGGAAGAGCTCTTGAAAGAGATCGACGTGCCAGAGGGCATCCCGGAGGAAACGAAAATATTTTCCCTGAGTCATGCTCTCAGGAAAGATGAGCGATTCGTCAACATCGGTAGCGGGGAGAATCCCTCCTGGTTCCTTTGGCGGCTTCTCCCTGACGGAATCCGAGAAACTCCGCTGTGGCTTCGATACACGCCGGTGGAGAAAGTATCCGACGAGCCGCTCAATGTCGATCTCCTGCAGATCCGCTGGGAACTGGCGGACGAATGGAGCGAGGGAATGGATACTTTCACCGAAGAGGCGGAGCATGTGCAGCGCACTACCATCACGCTGAGCTACCCTCACTGGCGCGCGGGGACGCTGCCACTGAATTACCGGTTGATTCCGTTGCTGAGCCATATGGAGGGTGAAATTGTACCTGTGAGGTTCGCTGACACCCGCAAAGGGAACCGGTTCGTGGGTTGGGTGGTAAGAGAGGGAAGGTACGTGGCGGGCTTGAAAGACTGGTACGAAGAGCGTCAGGTGCCCATTGGTGGATACATCGTCATCGAGCGAAACCCTGACGACCCCGAGGAATTGCTCATCGATATTCGGACCCACAGGATGAGGCGGGAATGGGTCAATGTGCCCACGGTGGAAAATGGGCATCTCACTTTCGGGACGAACAGGATAGCTACCTCCTGCGAATACGATGAGGAGATGCTTCTGGGAGAAGGGGACTGGGATGCCGTCGATGCCCTACGGGAGAGCGCCGAGCGGGAAAATATTGTAAAGCTGATTCAGGAGATTTTCCCGGAGCTGGCCAAGAAGAACTCCCAGGGGACTGTACATGCAAAAGCTTTGTACCAGGCCGTCAACCTGTTGCGCCGCTGCCCACCAGAACCGATTTTCAGCGTGTTGGTATCAACCCCGGATTTCGTGGACTCGGGAAATGGGTTCTGGTTTAGCAATCGTTAGCGAATCGTCAGCGAACCGGCGCAAATGTACACAATTCGTAGGAACTGGCGTTGTTTCGTATTAGCTGGTTGTTTCTGAAACAATTTGTTAGATGCTCATATCTTGAAACAGGGGACGCCGACTATGGGAAAGTGGATCAAGCCGACCACGGACACGAAATTCTGGATAGATTTCGACTGGTGGCAGAAGGAGAACCTGGATTTCCGCCTGGTGCTCCGCGACCAACTTTGCGATGTGTGT
>WFSD01000176.1 GCA_015486235.1 Anaerolineae bacterium | reverse complement strand
TCATCCGATCTGCCAGCAGGTCGGCGATCTGCGCCGGATGTTTCGCTACCTGCACGCCGGCGGCCTCCAACGCCTTGATTTTCGATTCGGCAGTGCCGGTGCCACCAGAGATGATCGCCCCGGCATGGCCCATCCGCTTCCCGGGAGGGGCAGTCTGGCCAGCGATGAAAGAGACGACCGGCTTGGACATGTGCTTGGCGATGTAATCCGCTGCCGCCTCCTCGTCCGTCCCGCCGATCTCGCCTATGAGCACCACAGCCTCGGTCTGCGGGTCCTCTTCGAACATTTTAAGCACTTCGATGAACTTAGTGCCAATGATTGGGTCGCCACCGATGCCTACTGCAGTCGTCTGCCCGAGTCCCTTGCTGGTCAGAGCGTACACCACTTCGTAAGTGAGGGTGCCGCTCCGGGAAACGACGCCCACGGGCCCAGGCGTGTGGATGTGCCCAGGCATGATTCCGACTTTCGTCTCACCGGGGGTGATGAGACCGGGACAGTTGGGCCCGATAAGCCTGGCGTTCGGCAGTGTCTCGAGATAGGCTTTCACATTCACCATGTCCAGCACTGGTATCCCCTCGGTGATGCAGACAATGAGTTCGATACCTGCGTCCGCTGCCTCCAGCATGGCATCCGGGGCAAAACGGGCCGGCACGTAGATGATAGAAGTGTTGGCCCCGGTGGCATCCACGGCCTCCTGGACGGTATCGAAAACTGGCACTTGATCTACCCACTGGCCGCCCTTGCCTGGCGTCACGCCGGCGACCACATTGGTACCGTATGCAACCATCTGGCGGGTGTGAAAAGTTCCCTCGCGCCCGGTAATCCCCTGTACGACCAAACGAGTATCTTTTCCTACCAAAATCGACATTGGTTTTATTCCTCCGTACTTTTCAGATGTCTTTTGATTCGCTCTGCCAGCATGTCCAGTTCCTCACGGGAAACCCTGGCAAACTTGCCGAACGGTGTCCCGTCGCCTGCGTAACGTGGCAGCAGGTGAACGTGGAAATGGAAAACTCGCTGTCCGGCATTCCAGCCGGTAGCCTGCCAGACATTCAGACCGTCGGCTCCCATAGCCTCTTTCAGCGGCGGAGCCAGCTTCACCACGGTGCGGGCGACCGCCTCTGCGGCCTCCGGAGTGATATCCAGGATGTCCGTGTAGTGGGATTTGGGGATGACCAGAAGGTGCCCCCGTATCCCCTGGTTGACATCCATGAAGGCCATCGTCTCGTCGTCCTCGTAGACGATGGATGCGGGCTCCTCCCCTCGGGCTATGCGGCAGAATAAGCACTCTTTCATAGCGCTCTACGCCACAGCCCTTCCTTTGGAGAGGGCAACTGCTTTCTGGGCTGCTTCTGCCAGAGACGATGCTGTGGCCATGTTGGCCGACGCCAATATCTCACGTCCTTCTTTTTCGTTGGTACCGATCAGGCGAGCGACCATTGGGACATCTGTCTTCACTTCGTCTAGAGCCTGGATGATCCCCTTGGCCACTTCGTCTGCCCTGGTGATACCGCCGAAAATGTTGATCAACACAGTGTTGACATTTTTATCGGAGAGGATGATGCGAAGCGCTGCAGCCACTTTGTCCGCTTTTGCGCCGCCGCCCACATCCAGGAAATTCGCAGGCTCGCTGCCGTACAGCTTGATGACGTCCATGGTTGCCATCGCCAGCCCCGCGCCATTGACCATACATCCGATAGCACCGTCCAGCTTGACATAGCTGAGGCCATACCTGCGTGCCTCTGCCTCGTAGGGGTTCTCCTCGTCCACATCCCTCATCTCCGCCAGGTCAGGATGTCGGAAAAGGCCGTTGTCATCCAGCACCATCTTACCATCCACAGCCAGGAGCTTGCCTCCACCTGTCACCACCAGCGGATTGATCTCCGCCAGAGACGCGTCGCTGCCGATGTATGCATTGTAGAGCCCCTGGGCAATCTTGACGAACTGCCCGACCAGGGATTTGTCCAGGCCGATGCCGAAAGCGAGCTGGCGGGCCTGGAATCCCATCAGGCCAAGGGAAGGATTAACGGCGATTTTGATGATTTTCTCTGGGGAGACGCGGGCGACCTCTTCGATCTCGACGCCTCCTTCGGAGGAGGCCATCATCACCACCCGCTGGCTGTTCCGATCCATGACCGCGCCCAGGTATATCTCGCCTTTGATATCGGCAGCCTCGTCCACCAGGACTTTCTTGACGGTGAGGCCCTTGATCTTCATGCCAAGGATCTGTTTGGCCACCGCTTCTGCTTCATCAGGATCTTTCGCCAGCTTAACGCCACCGGCCTTGCCACGACCGCCCACCAGCACCTGGGACTTGACTACTACAGGCTTCCCCATGCTGCGTGCTATTGAACGCACTTCCTGTGGGGTGGTTGCTATCTCGCCCTTGGGGATTGGGACACCGTACTTCGCAAAAATCCGTTTGGACTGATACTCATGTAGTTTCAATTGTGAACCTCCTAAATGTTTGGATTAGGGGATAGCCAGGGGCGTGCAAGGTGATGCGTTGCTCTCGGCCGCCCCTTTGCGGCATGTACCCGAAAACACGATAACGTACCCTTGAATTCGTCTCAGGTTTTGCATGATCCCTGGGAAACTCACCGTTTCTGTAACACCCGGAATTATAACAGCGGCTCAGGGTAACCGCAAGAAAAAGTGGCATCTGGGAATGCGAAGCAGGTCCTGGGGGCCAGTAGGACCCCCAGGAACCTCTCTGCACCGGAGGGAAGAAAAAAAGAGAGAAGTCTTGGGTAGTGGTTCCTCAAGCGAAACATTGTAGGCACGGTTTCCGATCGAATTCTATCTGGGAGAGGGGGCGCCACCACACGTGTTCATGGGTAGGCGAAGGCATTACCTTCGCCTACCCACCACCCACTGAAACGGGTTTGACAAGCCAGTAGCAGCTTTTGTTCTCGGGACAGGCTTATTTTACTTCACGAAATACTTCACTCGCTCCTTCTTGAACTCACGCGTGCTGTACAAAATCACGTAATCCTTAACGCCGATGGCCTCGGAGATGCACCTGGCGGTTTCCTCGCATTCCACTTTGCTCCTCCCGTGAATCATCGTGAACAGGTTGTAAGGCCAGTCCGGGCACGTGGGACGCTGGTAGCAATGGCTCACTTCGGGGAAAGCCGCTGCCTTCCTGCCCGCTTCTTCGATATGTTCCTCCGGCACGCGCCAGCACACCATCCCGTTGGCGGTGAAACCGGCTTTTCGGTGGTGCAGCACCGCCGCGAAGCGACGCATCCATCCGTTCTCGCGGGCCAGATCTAGCCACGCGAGCACCTCTTCCTGTGTCGCGCCAAGCCGCTCCGCCGCGGGGGCGAATGGCTCCTCCATCCAGGGAAGATCGTCCTGCAAAACGCGGACGAACTTCCTGTCCCGTTCGCTCAGCGGCGGGGAGGACTTCCGCCGCGGGGATGTTTCCGGCGTCCTTCCGCTATCCCCGATTTTCAGCCGCACCCCGATCTTGAATACCCGGATGGCAGGGAGAATGCGGTATTCCCGGATGCCGGCTCGCTCCGTCAGCCTCGCCACTTCTTCCTCCAGCGATTCCCCCGGAGGCACGGCGATGGTAAACCACAGGTTGAACCTGTGATCCCGCTCGTAATTATGACTGACCCCGGGGTGTTCGTTGAGCACGGCGGCGATCTCCTCGATCCGCTCAGACGGCACCGATGCGGCCACGAGGCCGGAACTGTACCCCAGCGCCCGCGTATCGAAGATCGGCGATGTCTGCCTGATGATGCCCTCCTCTTTCAGCCGTCGGACGCGCTCCAGCACCTCGCCGCTGGGCATGCCGAGCCGCTTTCCGAGCACTTCCCACGGCCTCCGCTCCATCGGGAATGCCACCTGCATCTCGTCCAGAATTTTCCTGTCAGTCTCGTCCAATCTACACTCCCAGACAAGCGAATCAGTGAATCGACGAATCAACGAAAAACCTCCGACGCAGAGACGCTTTACTGCCAGCCATTAGCCGGTGGCCGTTGGCCGATAGCGATTACAACGTTCGTGTGCTTGCGCTAACGGCTGTCGGCTACCGGCTATCGGCTCTCAGTTTCATAGCCTCCCCTCGCCCTACTGCAATTTTCTCAACGCCTCC
>WFSD01000175.1 GCA_015486235.1 Anaerolineae bacterium | reverse complement strand
GGGTCAAAACACCCAGAATACTCTTCGCATCAGTTTCTTTATCCTTATGCTTGATCCTAATATCACTTTTGAATCTCTTTGATGTCTGCACGAACAGAGCAGCAGGACGAGCATGCAGCCCCACTGGATGATTTACTGTCAAAGTGATCTCCGGCATCTCCACCTTCCTGACGAAAGTCAACAGTTGAAAGTTCCTCAATGCAAAAGAAATAAAGTGCGAACAGATTCCTCGTGCCAACGAGAACACGAGGCACAGCAGATCTCTCCTGTCTGAGGCTAGAACAGCATGAGAGCTGGCTGTTCCAGAACCTTCTTCACATCCAGCAAAAACCGTGTCGCTTCCGCTCCATCCAGGACACGATGGTCGGCGGAAAGCGTCATTCGCATGACTGGTCTGACGACCATTCTATCGTCTCGATCGACCGCCACTTCTTTCTGTGTCGCACCAACTGCCAGGATTGCCGACTGTGGCGGATTGATGATGGCAGTAAACTGTTCCACGCCGAAAGGCCCAAGGTTGGATATGGTGAAAGTTCCCTCAGAGATGTCGGGATGGGCAAGCTTCCCGTTCCTTGCTTTTTCCGTTAATTCTGCCACCTCCTGAGCAATGACCGAAACTCGCTTCCGATTGGCGTCCCTCACCACCGGCACAATCAGGCCATCATCCAGGGCTACAGCGAAGCCTATGTTGATCTTCCGCCGCAGATGTATCCCATCTTCCTGCAGCGAGCTATTGACCAAAGGATGACGCTCCAACGCCCACGCGACTGCTTTGACCAGCAAGACGGTAACAGAAACTTTGTGTGTTCCCGCTTTGTCCGCCTCCGCATTCATCTGCTGACGGACTGTCAGTAGAGCGGACATGTCCACGCGGATGGTGAAAGTGATGTGTGGTGCGGTGCGGTAGCTCCTGGACATTCGTTCGGCGATGGTTCGGCGCATCCCTTCCAACGGGATCACCTTTTCCTCCGCCGCTGGCACCAGCGAGGCTGCATAGTCCTCCACGTCTTTCTGCTGGATCCGCCCACGAGGACCAGAACCCTTCACCTGTAGGAGGTCTATTCCTTTCTCGCGTGCCACCCTGCGTGCCGCAGGCGTAGCGGCGACTTCTCTACGTTCTCGAGCAGGCCTGGCTTCGGTCTTCGAAGCGATATGAGCTTCCACATCCGATTTCGTCACTTTGCCGCCTGGACCTGTACCTCTCACTTCGGCGATATCTATCCCTTTCGATTCTGCGAACTTCAAGGCAACCGGAGTTGCTAGCGTTGCTCTCGTCTCTGATCGTTCTTCGGCAACCACGGCCTGTTTTTTTGCTTCCTCTGGCATCTCCTCGCCTGGCTGAAGTACGTAAGCAATTACCTCAGTAACAGGAACCACATCCATTGGCTTGCCTTTGATCCCGACAAGGATGCCGCTGGCGGGCGCTTCAATATCTATCGTGATTTTGTCTGTCTCAATGGTGAGGATCGGCTCACCTTTTTCCACATGGTCCCCCTCTTTCTTGAGCCACTCTACTATGGTACCCGATTCCTGAGCCATCTCGAGTTTGGGCATAATGACCGGAACAGCCATCAGATCCTCCCCTTCGCCAAATCTTTCGCTTTCTCGACGATATCTTCGACCTGCGGGACAGCATGATACTCCAGCGTTCTGTTGTATGGGATCGGTATGTCCTTGCCAGCAAGACGGATGATTGGGGCGTCGAGGTGGTCGAACGCTTCACTCTCTGCGATAACTGCAGCGATCTCGCCCCCGTAGCCCCCGGTCTTGCAGGCCTCGTGGACTATCAGCACTTTGCCTGTTTTCTTGACCGACTGGATGATGGGTCCTTCGTCCAGCGGTTTCAAGGTGCGGGGATCCACGATCTCCGCCTCGATTCCTTCGCTGGCGAGCTGTTCAGACGCCTGAAGTGCTTTTTGCACCATGAGGGAAGTCGCCACAATGGTCAGATCTCTCCCTTCTCGCTTCACCTCAGATTTGCTTAGCGGGATAGTGTACGGTTCCTCCGGCACAGAACCTTTGACCTTGTAAAGTAGCTTATGCTCTATGAACAGCACAGGGTTGTCATCTCTGATGGAAGCGATAAGCAAGCCCTTGGCATCGTAAGGGGTACTCGGCATCACCACTTTTATCCCGGGGATATGGACAAACCAATTCTCAAGGCTCTGAGAGTGTTGAGCCGCGGCACCAGTGCCAGAGCCTGCCGGAGTACGCAGTACGAACGGGATCTTGACCTTGCCGCCAAACATATATCTTATCTTAGCAGCTTGGTTCACAATCTGTTCGGAGGCCAGTGTGATAAAGTCCATGAACATTATCTCACCAACTGGGCGCATACCGGTCATTGCAGCACCAACTAAAGATCCGGCAATGGTTAGCTCGCTGATTGGAGTATCTATGACCCGCTCCTCGCCAAACTCTTCGAGAAGCCCAAAGGTTACTCCGAAACCTCCCCCGTAAACACCGATATCCTCTCCGATGAGAAATACTCTCTCATCTCGCTGCATCTCCTGGCGCAACGCCTCTCTTATAGCTGCGGCATAGGTTATCTCCCTCATCAGGCGTACACCCCCTCTTCAAGCTCGTCCAAGGAAGGCTCAGGACTGCTTTCCGCGAAAGCGACGGCATCTTCTATAGCATGGTAGGCATCCTTTTCGATCTTGTCAGCTTCTTTCTCGGTCAGTACCCCAGATTCAATGAGGTACTTCCGGAAGTGCTTGATAGGGCATTTCTTCTTCCACTCTTCGATTTCCTCCCTGGTCCGGTATCTGTTAGCATCGCTCTTGGAGTGTCCCCTCCAGCGATAGGTTACGTTCTCGATCAATGTTGGGCCTTCGCCCCTACGAGCCCGGTCAGCAGCTTCTCTAACAGCCTTGTAGACAGCCATCACATCGTTCCCGTCCACACGTACGCCAGGGATGCCATAAGGAGCCGCTTTATCGGCGATCTGGCCTGTGACAAAAGCCTTCCTCACAGGAAGTGACATGGCATACTGGTTGTTCTCGCACACAAACACGATAGGCAATTTCCAAATGGAGGCCATGTTTATAGATTCATGGAAGGCTCCTCCAGCGACAGCCCCGTCACCGAAAAACGTCAGCACCACTCTGTTGAGCTTCTGCCGCTTTATGCTGATACCAACCCCAACGGATATGGGGATACCCCCGCCGACAATGCCGTTGGCTCCCAGGTTGCCGCTCTCGACATTCGCAATGTGCATGGACCCACCGCGTCCACGACAGTACCCCGTCTCCTTTCCAAGGAACTCGGCCATCATCTTCTTTACATCGGCACCTTTTGCTATGTTGTGTCCGTGTCCCCTATGGGTGCTCAGAATATAGTCGTCCGGCTGCAAGGCTGTTACCGATCCAACGGCAGACGCTTCTTCTCCGATGGAAAGGTGCATAGTGCCGTGAATCTTTCCCATCATGTAGAGTTGCTCAGCTTTCTCTTCGAAAGCCCTGATGAGGTACATCTTCCGCAGGATCTCTATCTGTTGTTCTCTAGTAAGCTCCATGATGTCAGTGCCCCCTGCTTTAGGATCTCTCAGGATCAGGAAAGCAATGCTTCAAGGATCTTCTTCTTTGCCTCTTTCATCCCAATGCCAGAGAGAAACGGAACGCCGTTCACTACGGGAACTCCCAGGTCAGAGGGCACTGGAGTGGTTGAAACGACGACGTGTGGTCTGAATGTGGAGACTTTGCTCCTAATCTCGGCCGCCTTGCACTGAGAAACCTTGACCGGTATCCCTGCCTCCTTGGCTATCTCATGGATTTTCGCTGCTACCACTGTGGAAGTCGCTATGGCTGTACCACAGGACACAAGCACTCGCTTTTCCGTTTCCATTTTCATTCCTCCTTGCTTTGATTCAGATACAGATTGAAAAGATCGGCCACCTCCTGCGGGGACTTCGCGTTGGTGATGTTGGAGAGTACACCCGGAGATTGAAAGACCTCTACCAGTTTGTTGAGGAGTGGAACCAGCATCTCCGACTTTTCCACCGCAAGGGCGCACACAATTTGCACATCTACTCTGTTCCCTTCACTCCCCATTTCCCCGAAGCTAACGGGGTGATCCAGCACGCCGATAGCTATAGCTTGTTTCAACACATACTCAGCGTCGGCATGTGGAATGGCAACGCCAATCTCTGGAGTCGGTAGGCCAGTGGCGAAGACTTTCTCCCGCTCCAGGGCAGCGTTTATCCACGACTCCTTCACCACGGAATGCTTCACCAGCAACTCGCCAAGCTGGCGGATGGCGTCTTCGTCGTTCTCCGCGCGCATCGGGAAGAGTACTAAGGAATCCGTGACCCATTGGTTTTTGTATAGCTTCTCCTTTTCGCCCATCTACTCGCTCCAAAACAAAGTCCGATTGTTTGACCATTGGACACTTTCATCACACTGATTTGTGCAAGCCAATGGCCGAGAACGTCTTATTGGCGCTCGTCCTCCCTCTCCGAAACTCCAGCCTCTGGAACCACGTTGGACCCGTGCCTGGAAAGCACATCCGAAATCCACTCTGGAGAAAACCCAATTTTCCCCTTGACGGTTCTCTCGTTGGCTGGCACCGGCCACAAATCGAACCTGTGCGGCACGAACCAGGCCCATTTCTTCACCGACTCCGCCCATTCCGGGTAAATTCTTCGGTACAGGGCCTCTGGAGAAATGTCAGACTCCTCTCGTACAAACTCCTCGAACCTTCGAATCACAAGTTCTTCCGTGTTACGCGCTATGATGCCGAGTTGATACCTGCCAAGGGCGTACACGCCAAGCAGGACGGCAAATGCAATCGTCACAACGGATTGGTGAGCTATCATCCAGTCCAACAAAGGGCCCAAAGCGCCCAAAATCACCCGCAGTAACGTCCCGAAAAACGAAACCTCAGCGTGATCACCCACTTGCCCTCCCCTTTACTTCGGAGGTATCACACAAAGAAACCCGAACGGCTCGTCTAAAGCACTGAATTGATGGAGTTCATTTCCGGCTATGTACACTACGTCTTTGGGGTGTACCTCGACAAGCCTCTCGTTGATTCTCACGATCCCTCTCCCATGCAGCACGAATATGCCGTGATCATGGGGGTGCCTTTCCAGCATGGAATGCCCGTTGGGTTCTATCCGAAAGTACCGTATTCTGAAGTTGGGAGCGCCATCGAGAGGCCCCACCAGCACTTTCCCGCTGACACCGATTACCTCCGGAGGCCCTCCGACTTCTTTCTCCGGCACCTCCTCCCAATCGTAAGCGGCTTCTGTTCCGACGAACTTATGGACGATCCCCATGTTCAGAAACTCCGGTAAAAGTTGTTATCCGATTCCCGACTGCAGCTCCAGCACTCTCCTAGCCGTGATGTCGTCCGTAATCAGGATGTTGACGTGCCTTCCCCTCAGCGCCCCAAGTATGGATGGCGCTTTCTTCTCCCCCACAGCCACACCTATTACACGTTTGATGCCGTGCAATGCTTCCAACGAAATCCCCACGACCCGTCTGTTTATCTCTATGTCCAACACATTTCCCTGAATATCATAGTGGCGAGCGCAGACATCTCCCACGGCCCCTTGGCTTTTCAGCGATTTCAAGTTTTCCTTGGTGAGGTACCCAGCCCTGAGTAGGCTGGAAACGGAGGGTTCCAGTGAGCCGATGCCCACCAAAGCGATATCTGCTTTCTCCGAAAGATCAAGGGTTTCCCTGATGCGTTCTTCCTTTGACAAAGCATCTCGCACTTCCTCGCTTCCGACAACCAGTGGTGCGTGAAGGTATCGGAAATCCCCCCCGTAAATGGATGATAGTCTCCTGGCCAGATCCGGCCCATCGATTTGAGGATTCCCTGCCCCGATTGCGCCGATCATCTGTACTACCAAAACCGGGAACCTTTTGCGGGGCGATAGGGAATTCACGGTGTGATACACCGCTGTCCCCCAGGATATTCCCAGTATGGCGTTTTTGAAGACTACACTATCAACGTATCTTGCCGCCAATGCTCCGACAGATCTCAGTCTGTCTTCATACGAACCTGCACGATTGACCATCACGCGGGCCAAACGCAGTCCAAATGTGGAAGTTAGAGCGCTCTCGAGCTCTCTGTCGGTCTCCAGCAGTTTATGCACTGTTATCTCTACAATACCAAGTTCTCTGGCGCGACGCATGAGACGGGAAATGGTGGCCTTGGAGAGTTTCAGCATGCGGGCTATCTGCTCTTGGCTCAAGCCCTCTTCGTAGTACAGAGAAGCCACCTGTGTAATGAGTTCTAATCGCTCGTTGCGCTCGTCTAGCATATCGTATCGACCCAGATTTGCGGGGGAGGCTGTACCTCCCCCGCGCTTACGCTCAAGCTTCGGTCTTGGGAGCACCAGCTACGATTTCCCAGCTCCTGCTATGGCGTTTGTAGAAGAATATTACCACTCCGGATAGCACGGTTGCAACAGTCCATCCTATCCACCCTAGCTTCGAGAACATGAGCAGCGTCCACGTCAAGGGATTCGTGCCATCGCAAATGCTGGAGATCTCCGTTGCCCCTTTCGGCATGGTGAAATGAGCATCGATGGCCGCCATGGTATGCAATTGAGCCATGCTCGTCCCGATCACAAGACCGATAGCTATGACCACGGTGCCGATTATCACTCCTCTGACGATGTTTCCCCTGGTGATAGGGGCTATCATCGCGACCATGAACGGTATCACGGCAAGGTCGGCGAAGGGCAGTATGTGGTTCAGCCCCAAGAAGCTCAGCCCAATGGCAAGGGCAATGGTAACTGGCACGAGCAGCAACGCCGTGGCGATAGCTGCTGGGTGGCCAATCAGGATTGCAGAGTCGAGCCCGATGTAGAAATCACCACCGGCGAAGTGTTTCTGCATGAACTCCCTGGCAGACTCAGAGATCGGGATCAGTCCTTCCATCAAGATCGCGACCATACGGGGCATGAGTAACATGACGGCGCCGAGGTTTATTGAAAGCACCAGGATCTTCTGCATCTGAGTTCCGAAGCCACCAACCTTGCTATCTCCGAACCACGCAAGGAGTCCCAGGATGAAGCCAATCACCACGCCGAGGACGGTGGGTTCGCCGAAGACGCCAAACTTCTCCTGGATGGTGTCAGGATCAGCGTCTATCTCGTTCAACCACGGGATCTTGTCTATCAGCATGTTGAGGGGGATAGCAAGGGGAACATAGGCGGCCGAGAACCCGTGGGGAATCGAAATGCTCGGTACTCCATAGAAATCCTGAACACCCGGAGCAGTCCAGTCCCCCAGGAACAACACTACGAGCATGTTGAGTGCGGCGGCTGCCAACGCCAGCGCAAGATTGTTGGACACCATGTACACTAACGCTCCCGTGAACGCAAAGTGCCAGTAGTTCCATATGTCCACGTCCAGCGTCTTGGTTCCCCTGGCTACCAGTACGATGATGTTGACCAGGATCGAAAGGGGAATGATCCAAGTGCCAACAGTGCCACCGAAAGCAATGGCCGCAGCAGCAGGCCATCCCACATCTATGACATCCAGAGTCACTCCTGTGCGCCCTACCATTGCCTTGGCAGCTTCGCCTAGATTGTTCCACAGGAGTCCGATTACCAAGTTGATGCCCACGAAAGCAATGCCAATTGTCACCGCCGACCGGAACGACTTTCCTGCTTTGGCACCGAGGATCAAGCCAATGAAAAAGATGACGATAGGAAGCATGACCGTGGGGCCCAAAGCTTTGATCCAATTGGTTACAGCCAGTATCGCTTGCATGACGATCCTCCTTTCAGCTAAAAACAGTGGACGAAAAACTGGAGACGACACCGAACAGTTGGGAAAGCCTCTCGATTTAGTCCGTGGACCACCCCCTTTCGCTGGCTAAAAACGCCCCACCAGGCTCTGTCGGGACTCCTTCCGCTCAGGAAAGGTTGTCCGGCAAGAAGCCTCGATATGGGCCACGAATAGAGCCTTCAAAGCGCCAGTAACCTCCCGAAGAAAGTGTCGTGCAATAAATTTCATCGACTGCAACATATTGCAATTATCTTCTACCACAAACATCCCAGTTTGTCAAATCGCAAAGAACAGGGATTCCGAAGCAAATTCGAAGCCTTCCATCAACCCCAGGGCAGTACCGGACTTCTCAGGAAAAACCTTAACAATCAAGCCGAAATGACTCGTATTCACGGGACAATCTTTACAAGCAAATAAGCAGGATGATACACGAACCTACAATCAGGCGCTATGGTGAAGCATTCAAGCTTCAAGTTGTCCAAGAATATGAAGCGATGGCACCCATCAGCCAGCTCCAGCATAAGTACAAGATGGCGGCACCACCATCCAGAAGTAGATCAAGAAGTGCAGCAATAGAGGTCTGCGTCATTCCGTAGTAAAGGTCAGGGCTGTTGGGGAAGTGGATCAGGAGCCGGAGAGGATCGAGAAACTCAAGGCAAGAATAGCCAGGCTTGAGAAAGCTGTGTCCAACCCGACGGTAGAAAAGCTGCTTTTGGAAAGCACAGTTGAGGTGTATCAGGAAGCATATGGGGCAGAGCTGTCGAGAAAAAAATGGACGAGAGTCATTGACCAGGCGCACCGGAAAGCGAAAGGGAAGTCGAGCATGGATGCCATTTGCAAAGGGGCTGGCATCAGCCGCCAAGCGCATTATCAGCATTATCAGAAAAAGCGGAGGAAGAAACAGCAGGAAACTCAGGACGGGAAAGTGCTGACAATGGTTCGAATGATACGTGGGAAGCATCCCCGTATGGGCACCAGGAAGCTTCTGGTGAAGACAAGGCCAGGTTGGCACAGGAAGGCATCGGGTTAGGCAGAGACCGCTTTTTTGAGCTTTTGAGGGAAAATGAGATGCTTGTGTATCCAGGAAACGCAGGCAAAGGCGTACGGCGTGGCATGGCGTCGGGAGAATGCCCAACCTGTTGGCAGGCACGAGGGTTGCCAGGCCTGACATGGCCGCGGGTGGCAGACAGCACATTCCTGGACATGGTGTCAATGGAAACTTGCTGACTCGCTTGAGTCGGAGAATGTACTGAAAGCGCTGAAAAGAGCGGTTGGGCAAGCCAAACATCCTGTGGCCAGATTGATACATCGCAGTGAGCATGGAAGCCAGTACAGCAGCCGAAGCTACCTGGAGTATCTGGATTCAATGGGGATTGTGGCAAGCATGGGGGAAGTACGTAACGCCTACGACAATGCGTATGCCGAGAGAGTGCTTGCAACGCTGAAAAGGGAGTGTGGACTGGGTAGCCTGTTCAAAGGAGGTAAAGATGTAGAAGGAGCTGTGTCCGAGGCTGTGTATCTCTGCATCGTAGAGAGGCCATATCAATCCCTGGGGTATGCAACACCGACAGGGGCCTGCCGCGGGGGTGTCGCTATGATAGGGGGTTCCCTCTCTCTATCTTTTGTTGTAAACATATTTCACAACTCGACAATTCCCCTATGTGTTTCTGGAAGCTTTCCGCAGCGACTGGCAGGGTCTGGTGAGCGTCCAGATAACGGAGTTCCTCCTGACAAAAGCCGAGGGCGCAGCCTGGGTTCAGAGGTGAGAGGGTACGATGCCATGCATCTGGCTGCAGCGCTTTTCTGGCAGGAGATGCTTGGAGAGCCCGTCACCATAGCGACGTACGACCGCCAACTGTGGGATGCTCCCCGGAGCG
>WFSD01000174.1 GCA_015486235.1 Anaerolineae bacterium | reverse complement strand
TCTACATCAACCCCAACGGCAAGTAGCGGACCGCTTCAGAAGCGTCGAAAATGCCCCTGAAGCGATTTCGTGTTTTCGATTTGCTTCGAATTCGCTTGAACCGGTCGATGACTTTCTCCTCGTTTTGGCGGCACCTCCGTTCGAAAGCGTCTTGCCGAAATCCTGGTACATCACGGGGGAACGCAAGGCTCACATCCTCCGGCAAGATCGGCTTTCCGGCGCACACGTCGAAAAGCCGCACGCCCCGGAGCTGACTTTCGCCGCCTCTCCGAATCCACTCCGCCACCCGCGCCGCCGGCATGTCCAGTACACGGAAAGGATACTCTCCCTAGAAACCAGCGCAGTGACCACGTGCCCACCCTGTCCGAAACTTGGAGGTGCCTTAGGACCTGTCTGCCTTTCAGGGAGGCAACGCACAGACAGGCCTGTCTGCGTGCAACGCACAGGCGGCCAGAGCGTTGTCTGCGCGGAGAACGTTCTTTGGACGCAGGGACGCTCTGAGCCACACGGCGTCCGGTTCAGCGGGCGTCAGCCCGCCTCAAGAGCCGGATTCATCCGGTGGAGCATAGACAGCAACGCTCTTGTTAAGGGCCCATGTCCACGCAATTTGTCTCTCAGTAAGAGCGCCAGCGGAGGCTGGCGCCGAGCCTGGCTGTCAGGCACCGGCACCCGGCCTCACGGCTCGCCCACCTCCAGCGCGGACGGGGAATCGACGCGCTTCGTCAAAGCCGCCCCGCGGGCGTATCCTCGACCGACAGAACAACTTCCACTACCTGCATCGGTGCAGGAGCCTCACGTCGCTGCTATTGCCGGGCGACGCAGCCATATCGGCAGCGTAAATCATCCATTTCGCCGGATGGCCGGTCATTTCCGGATTGGCGGTGCGCATGATGTAGCATCCTACGAAAGCGTGCTTGCTTCCATCCTTGTGGATTGCAAGCAAGAGAGTCTGTATCTCTGCGTAGAAACTCCCCGCAGCACCTTCGGTCCACACGGGAACACGAACAGCCAATACCACCGATTTCGTGTCCGCAAAACCTTGCACGAAATCCTCATACGATTGCGTTGGCGACTCCCAATAACCGTAAGCCCTGCGGTAGTCCCGTTTGTTTATCGCATCCACGTAGGACGTTAGGGCAGCTATCGGGTCTGACTGGTCATCGAACGGAACATTCACATCGAATGAGTGATTCTCCTTGCAGGCATACTCCAGCGCCCATCCATCGGGGCTGCCGACGGCGTGCATTTCCGATTGCGCCTGGTTGATTCCCCAAAAAGTGGGTTTCCCCGCCGTCTCCGGGTTCGTTCGATGCAGCATATAGCAACCAACGAAGTAATGTTCACTGCCATCTTTGTGCATGGCGATGAGGATGGTGGGAACCGAGGTGTACATGCTGCCAGCAGCTCCCTCCCACCACGATGGAGGCCAGACGACGGCGGTCACATGGGCCGTGTCGGAAAATCCGCGGACGAAATCGGCATAACTTTGGTTCGTGAAATCGAAATAACCGTAAGCCCGCTTGTACTCCCGCCGGTTGATTGCGTTGACGTAAGAGCCTATCAGGTTCCAGGGCTGTGTTAGCTCCTCGTAAGCCGGAGGCGTCGGCCAAGAGGTCGGCGACGGGGGCACCGGCGTCAGAGAAGGGGTCGCCGTGGGCGGTGCGGGCGTAGGAGTGGGAGTCGGAGGGATAGATGTAGGAGTGGACGGTGCCGGCACAGGAGTAGAAGTCAGTGGGGCAGACGTCGGAGCGAGGGTAAGCGGAACCGCCGTCGGGCGCGGGGCAACGGTGAGCGCCGGTTTGGTAACGGGCAGCACCGTTGGCTGAGCGGTCAGCGTAGGCGCGACAGGCGGCGGAAAAGTCGGCAAAGGAGTCCCTTGCTGGCATCCGGCCAGCAGAAGAACAGCGGTAATCACCAGTAGAAGAAAGTGCTTTCGTTTCATCGTTTCCTCCTCATGAACGTCGCATCGCCTTGCCCGCTGTCCATCAGGCGCGGACTTTCTTCCAGACCATCGATCAGGCTGGAGTGCAGGAACAGCACCCGCTGGGGAGCCAGACGCTTCATTTCTCTTTGTGCTCGTTGGCGAGGAGCTCGAGCGCGGGTCCGTACTCTTCTATGGAATCATCCACCTCGCTCGCGAACCCCTCGTCTACGCCGGAGCACTCTCCGGCCTTTGCAACCAGAATCCTCCCGAGGTCTCTATCGGACTCCACGACGAGTTCATCGCCCTCGGCCATGCCCAGATCCGGCAACACCTCTTCCGGGATTTCCACCACGATGGACTTTCCTGACCTTGAAGAGCTTACGCGTCGTCATACTCACCACCTCTCGATCGCCGAACGGCTTCGGGCTCGACCTGGCTGGCGCATTACGCACAAATTATACCACAACCTTCGGTGTTCATAGCGAACGGAGTCTCTGAGGGAGTGCGAAGCAAATCCAGGGGGCCAGAATGAAAATGGGGTAGAGAAAAGGGATTAGGGTGAAAAACTCAATGCGCTTTTCC
>WFSD01000173.1 GCA_015486235.1 Anaerolineae bacterium | reverse complement strand
CTCTTCGATTTCAACAATATGATGTCCGGCACAGTCGGGGAGCACGGGATATCCGATGCCGAGATAGCCAGGTTGGAGACGAGGGCTGCCGAGTCCGTGGATGCGGTCCAGACAAAACGTGGCTCCGGGTGGCTCGGATGGATGGAGCTCCCTTATCAGCCCGCTGACTTGCTGAACCAGATAAAGACCACGGCGGAGGAAATCCGCAAGCGATGCGACGATTTCGTCGTTTTGGGCATTGGAGGCTCAGCCCTTGGCTCCATAGCTCTCAGATCTGCCTTGCTCCACCCCTGGTACAACCAGTTGCTCCGCGATCTCCGGGACGGGCCAAGACTCTACATTCTGGATAACGTCGACCCTCACTGGCTGAGTAGCTTCCTCGACCTAGTGAATCCGGAGAGCACCTGCATCAATGTCGTCTCCAAATCCGGGAGCACTGCAGAAACAATGTCTGAGTTCCTGTGGATGAGGCAATGGTTGAAGGATGGGCTGGGCTGTGATTACGCCGACCACATCGTGGCGACCACCGACGCCCACAAAGGCGCCCTGAGGGCCATGGCAGACGCCGAGGGTCTCGGAACACTCACCATCCCCGATGGCGTTGGCGGCAGGTTCTCAGTTTTGTCACCTGTGGGATTGCTGCCTGCCGCCGTAGCAGGCATTGATATCGGAGAACTGCTCGCAGGAGCTGCCTATGCCGACGACGCCAGTCGCTCCAGAGATATGTGGCGGAATCAATCCCTCATGATGGCAGCGCTGGCATACCTTTCCTACCGAAAAGGTAAGAATGTGTGGGTCATGATGCCATATATCCAGGCGCTCAGGGATGTGGCAGATTGGTTCAGACAGCTTTGGGCCGAAAGCCTGGGGAAAGCGAAAAAGAGGGATGGCTCCGTGGTACACGTCGGTCAGACGCCCATCAAGGCACTGGGCACCACGGATCAACACTCGCAGGTGCAGCTTTATGTAGAAGGGCCATATGACAAAGTGGTACATTTCATAAGGGTGGAGGATTATGGGGCACGGCTGGGTATACCTGCAGCCGATACGGGCCAGGACGCACTCGATTACCTTGGGGGGCATTCGTTCGAGGAGCTGATCAACGCAGAACAGGAAGCCACTGCGCTTGCGCTGGCGAGCGCCGGCAGGCCGAACTGCACCCACACCCTGCCCGAGGTCAACGCTTTCACCATGGGGGAACTTCTCTACACTTTGGAGATGGCTACGGCTTACAGTGGAGAGCTCTACGACATCGATGCTTTCGACCAGCCCGGCGTGGAAGCGGGGAAGGTAGCCACGTATGCCCTCCTGGGCAGGCGTGGCTACGAATCGAAACGGAGGGAAATTGAGCAAGCCAGGTCCAATCCAAAATACGTAATCGAGGGATAGAGGTGCAGCCGTCGATGACGCTCGAACCTGGGACATTGAATTGAAGGCGCTGGGTCATGTTGCGGAGGGTCCGCCCCCTCTTTTCAAGCAGTTTCCACCGGCGTGGGCGAGGGAGGGGCCGCCAGGCTGAGCTGGCCGCCGCAGGCAGCCAGGGCGATAGGTGAGGGCAAAAAGGCCTCCTTCGCTTCCTTACGAGGCAAGCTTATCCCACTGCTTTTGTGCGCTATCATATTTTCTGGAGCAAAAGTATGACAGAGACAGAACAGCATACACTCGACTTCGTCATAGACCTGATTCGGAAGGCCCGAGAGACAGCCGTTGTTCGCTGGCGAAAGGGCATTGACTTCCAACAAAAAACCAGCGAAATAAACCTTGTGACGGACGTGGACAAGGGAATAAATGCTTCGCTGGAATCTGCCATTCGGGAACGGTTTCCCGATCATCAGGTTCTCGCGGAGGAAACCGCTGAGGAGGTCGTCTGGGATTTGCCAGTGTGGATGATAGACCCCTTGGATGGTACCACTAACTATGTCCACGGGTTCCCTGCCGTCGGGATTATCGTAGCTTTCTGGGACGGTGATGAGATGACCCTGGGTGTCACGTGTGACGTTGTCCAGAACCATTGCTACAGCGCCATCAGGGGCGTAGGAGCATGGCGGGATGACGAGCGTCTGGCAGTTTCACGGACATCATCGCTGCGTGCCAGCCTCCTTGCCACCGGGTTTCCCTACGACCGTGCCGAGACCGAGGACAATAATCTGGCAGAGTTCGACTATTTCATTCCGAAAGTGCAGGGCATCCGGCGGGCCGGGGCGGCATCGCTGGACCTGGCGTGGCTTGCGGATGGCCGTCTGGATGGCTATTGGGAGCAAAAGCTGAAGCCATGGGACTGGGCAGCAGGGAGCATTTTGGTGGAGGAAGCGGGTGGAATGTTCACCGACTATGATGGGAATCGTTGGCGTCCGTGGATGGAAAACGCTGTCGGGAGCAATGGCCTCATTCACGATGCCCTGCTGGAGGGAATAAGAGAAGCTCGTTCTCGCTTCACGGCCGGATGATCACAGGCGTCCCGATATCGGCCCAGTTGTACAGCCACCGAGCATGGTCGGTGCGCAGCATAACACAGCCAAAAGTGATGGGCCTGCCAAGCCACCCGGCCCAGACGATACTGCCATCGGGGTTAATCGGCTGCCCGTGGATGCCGTTTTCTGTAGCGCCAGCCCAGTAGATGCCGAGCCAGTAGGGCATCCAGATGTTCCAGGCAGAACCGTAGGCGTTAAGTATCTTGCTCTGGACGTGGAATGTGCCGTAGCGTGTCGAGCCTCCCCGGCCCGTGGAGACAACCCATGCATGGAGCAGCGTTCCGCCTTGATAGACGTACATTCTCTGCTCCGATATATCCACCACGATTTTTTTCGGCCCGGATGGCGGAACCTCGGGCGTAGCTCCAGGTATCGTCAGCACCTGGCCCACATAGATGAACGAAAGGTTGACTATCCCATTGACTGCCGCCAGCATCTCTGTCTCCACTCCGAACCGTGCAGCAATGGCGCTCAGAGTGTCCCCTGGGTGGACGATATAATGGGTGTTCTGCGCAGGTGTTCCCCTGTTTTCCCCATCCGTGCTCCCCGGAATCTTCAGGCGCTGGCCTACGTAGATCAGGTCCCAGTCGGATAGGCTGTTGGCCGAGGCAAGATCCTGGAGTGAGACATGGTGGCGCAGAGCTATCAACGTCAGGGTGTCCCCTGGTTTGACGACATAAGTCTCATCTTCACGGGGTGGACTCTGGGCTGGATCTTGCTCTTGAGGAATGCAAAGGCGTTGTCCCACCCAGATGAAATCTGGGTTTGCAAGCCCGTTCGCTTTGACAATCCCCTCGACCGTGACGGAATGCCTGATAGCTATGCCAGTCAGGGTCTCGCCTTCTCTGACGATGTGATACACATCGCAGGATGCAGCAATAGCCTCGGGAGGCATGAGAACAAATGCCAGCACTAGAAATACGATCAAAAACTTGCTACGCATTCTCGCCTCCTGGGCTTTCGAAGCAAATCGAAAGCACGAAATCGCTTCGCTCTTCCCCTCCTGAAACAGACGTGCGCATACCGTTACATTAGTGTATACTTGGCCCGGAGCGGACGAAACCGCCCTACAATCCTATAACAAATATAGCTGGAGAAGTGGTCATATGTCAAGCTGTAAATCTGATGGAAATGGCGTATGGAAAGTAGTGTCTACTAAACTCGTCCTGGATCAAAAGCCCTGGATCAAGGTATGGGATGATCATGTGCTGCTTCCCAACGGCGCAGAAATAGAGCACTATGTTAGAACCGAAACTCGTTCTTATTCCATGTGCTTTGCCCTGACCAGCGATGGTCTGGTGCCTGTGATAAAGCAATACAAACACGGTGCAGGCGGTTGTTTCTACGAGCTTCCTGCGGGGTACCTGGAACCAGGTGAAGATCCGATGGCCTGCGCCAAACGTGAGCTCTTGGAAGAGACTG
>WFSD01000172.1 GCA_015486235.1 Anaerolineae bacterium | reverse complement strand
GACCAGCCTCCCACCTCGTGCTAGAGCCCGGATGGACTGGCTCCACGTGGCCTCGCCCACATTATCCACCACCACATCCACGCCTCGTTTCCCGCTCCAGAGCCAGGCGGCTTTGGCCCAGTCCTCCTCCCGGTAATTGACCACCACATCGGCGCCTAGCTCGCGAGCTCGCGCCATTTTCTCCGGCGTGCTGGTGGCAGCCAGGACTTTCGCCCCAGCCAGCTTCGCTATCTGGATCGCCATGCTGTTGACCCCGCCGCCAGCGCCGACGATAGCGACTGCTTCGCCGGGGCGAAGCCGAGCCCTGTTGATGAGCATCCGCCACGCGGTCAGGGAGACCAGGCAGGCCGCCGCTGCCAGGTCCATTGGGAACCCGTCCGGCACGGCCATCAGGTTCTGCGCCGGAACTTTCACGTACTCGGCGTAGCACCCTGCGCGGGTCTCCCCCAGGATACCATAGTGAACGCACATGCTATGCTCACCCCGGAGGCAGTACTCGCATTTGCCGCACCAGAGGCCGGGGTTCGCCACCACCCGCTGTCCGATCTCCCAGCCTTCCACGTCCGGCCCCAGCGCCGCGATGGTGCCGGACACATCGGACCCCAGGATGTGCGGCTTGGGCAGGTCCAGGCCCGGCCATCCTTCGCGGACGAAGATATCCAGGTGGTTCAGGGCGCAGTATTCCACTTTGATGACCGCTTCCCCAGGCCCAGGCACCGGGTCAGGCACCTCCACCGGCTGGAGCACGTCCGGCCCACCATGCTCGTGAAATCCAATGCCTTTCATGTCTCACTCCAAAAGGCTCTCAATCCTCAGGTTGTCAGGATGTAGCCGTCAGCATATGAACCGACCGGTCTACAGCACCTCTGCCGACGGCTGCCCGCTGACGACTAACAGCTACCGTCACGCTCCTACCCTCAGTCCGGTCAGAAGGCGGGCGATGACCAAACGTTGGATCTCGCTGGTTCCCTCGTAAATCTCCGTGATCTTTGCGTCCCGGAAGTAACGCTCCAGCGGGAGTTCTTTGCTATAGCCCATGCCGCCGTGGATCTGGATCGCCTTGGTGGTAACCCACATGGCGGTCTCCGAGGCGAACAGCTTTGCCATTGCCGCCTGCATGGTGTAGCGCTCTCCAGTCTCTTTGGATCGTTCCTTGGCCATTGCTGCCTGGTAGATGAGCATCCGGGATGCCTCTATCTTGGTAGCCATATCGGCGATGTGCCATGCAATTCCCTCGAACTGGCCTATCGGCTTGCCGAAAGCGTGCCGTTCCTGGACGTATTGGCGTGACATCTCGAAAGCCGCCTCTGCCACGCCCAGCGACTGGGATGCGATCCCGATGCGTCCACCATCCAGAACGTGCATCGCTATCCTGAACCCATGGCCCGGCTCACCCAGGACGTTCTCTACCGGCACTTTCAGGTCTTCCAGGAGTATCTCCGATGTGTCGGAGCCACGGATGCCAAGCTTCGGCTCTTTCTTCCCACGGATGAACCCGGGGTCATCGCCTGGCTCGATGATGAATGCTGTGACGCCGTGGTGTTTTTTCTCTGGTTCGGTCATGGCGAAGAGGACGAAGACATCCGCCACTGGCCCGCCCGTGATCCAGCTCTTGCGCCCGTTAAGGATGTAGTACTTGCCGCTGCTGTCCAGCTTGGCGAGGGTGCGCATGTTGGCCGCGTCGGAGCCAGAAGGAGGCTCTGTCAGCGCGTAAGAGCCGATCTTCTGTCCCGTCGCCACCGGCTTCAGGAACTTCATTTTCTGCTCTTCGGTGCCGTAGTCCAGGAGTCCATAGGCAAAAAGGGAGTTGTTGACGGACATGATGGTGCTTGTAGCCACGTCCGCCTTTGCCACTTCCTCCATCGCCAGGACGTAGGAAATGGTGTCCAGGCCCTGTCCACCGTATTTCTCCGGCACCTCGATCCCCATGAGTCCCATCTCGCCCATTTTCCGGATGATCTCCAGGGGAAACTTCCCTTCCTCGTCGTAGTAAGCGGCTTTGGGAGCAATCTCTTTCTGGGCGAACTCCCTCACCATGTCTCTGACCATTCGTTGTTCTTCGGTAAGCTCGAAATCCATTTGAGTCCTCCCTCTCTCGATGAGTTATTGTGCGCGCTCCATTGTGCGCGGACATCTAAAAAGCGATTGAATCCATGGCTGTTCAGGCTCTGGCATTGTGCCGGAGCCATTCGAGTGTGCCTATGATTTGCTGAATTCCGTCGCTGCTCCTTGCCCTACAGCCTGTACACATCCGAGAACTTGGACGTCACGTACTCGACGAAATGCCTGGGGTTCAACTTCTCCCCGGAGACTTTCTCCGCCAGTTCCGACGGCGAGTACATCCGCCCGTACTTGTGTATTTTCTCCCGCAGCCATTCCCGGAGTGTCAGCAGATCCCCCCGCTCTATTCGCTCTTCCAGGTCGCCTATTTCACGTTTCGCCGTGGCGAAGAATTGAGCGGCGTACAGGTTTCCCAGCATGTAGGATGGGAAGTAGCCAATCATGCCGCCCGACCAGTGAACGTCCTGGAGCACGCCGTGGGCGTCATCAGGGGGCGTGAGCCTCAGGTAGCGCTCCATGGCATCATTCCATATCTCCGGAAGGTCTTTCACCTCGATGCGCCTGTTGACGAGTGCCTCCTCCAGCTCGAATCGGAGCATGATGTGGAGATTGTAAGTGAGCTCGTCCGCCTCCACGCGTATGAGAGATCGCTGGGCTTCGTTCACGGCACGGTAGAATTCTTCCACTGGAATTTCCTCGAATTCCGGCAGGACTTCCTGAAGCTGTGGGTAGAAGAACCGCCAGAACGCCAGGCTCCGGCCTACCTGGTTCTCCCAGAGCCTGGATTGGCTCTCGTGTATTCCCATGGAAGCGCCGGTGTCCAACCCTGTCCATGTCAGGTCCGGATCTATCCCCTGGTCGTAGAGGGCGTGCCCTCCCTCGTGGATGGTGCCGAAGAGCGAGGAGAGCAGGCGGTTCTCCATGTAGCGTGTGGTTATCCTCACGTCGCCAGGCCCTACGCGGGTGGTAAACGGATGGACGGAGACGTCAAGCCTGCCCGCGTCAGAGTCGAAATGCATCGCTTCCAGGGCGCGCATGCAAAGCTCTCGCTGCTTGTCCACTGGGAAGTCGCCTTCCAGGAAAGATGTGTCCGGCGGAGTGCCTTGCTCGGTCACTCTATCGAGTAGAGAGACCAGTGCCTCCCGCAGCGGTTCCACGATCGCTTTGAGATCGCGTGTGGTCATCCCCGGTTCGTAGCCCTCCAGGAGAGCGTCGTAGGGGTTCTCGTCATACCCATACAGCTCGGCGAACTGGCGAGCGTAATCCACCATCTTCTGGAGATGGGGCTGGAAAAGCTCAAAACTGGATTCTGCCTTTGCCTGTTCCCAGGCAAACTCGCTCTTGGAACAATCTATGGTGTACTGCTCGAACAGGTCAGGGGGTATCGCCTTCAGCCGATTGTAATCGTGGGTCATCCATCGGACGCTGGCACGATCTTTCTCGCTCAACGATGCCAGCACCTCTTCTCTGTTCAGATCCTCCAGGTATTTCCCCATCCTATCCGAAATGAAGAGTTCAAACCCTAGTTTCGAGACTTTCCCCAGTACCTCCGACCTGGCGTCATGGCCTTTCTGAGGAATGTATGTTCTTTCGTCCCATTCGAGAAGCGATGCCGCTGAGTCCAGCTTCCCGATTTCTGCCAGCAGTGCTTTGTATTCTTTCAGTGTGTCCATGCTTTGCTCCGTTTCGAAACCTTGTATAGGCGAGGCATCCTTGGCGAGCTTTCCCCACACTTGCGCCAGCGGGGTGCTTCATCCATTCCCGTAGTCATAGAACCCCCTGCCGGTCTTGCGGCCCAGGTAACCTGCATCCACCATTTTCCGCAGCAGTGGCGCGGGGCGGTACTTATCGTCCCCAAGCTCCCGATGCAGCACCTCCATGATGTAGAGGCAGGTGTCCAGACCGATGAAATCCGCCAGGGTCAGGGGCCCCATGGGATGGTTCATCCCCAGCTTCATGACCGTGTCGATCGCCTCTTTGTCCGCTACGCCATCCTGCAGGGTAAAAATTGCCTCGTTTATCATCGGCATCAGGATTCGGTTGGAGACGAAGCCCGGGAAGTCGTTGACCTCCACTGGGGTCTTTCCCAGCTGGACGGCCAGGTCCATCACCAGTGAGGTTACCTCGTCGCTGGTGGCAATCCCCCGAACCACCTCGACCAGTTTCATCACGGGCACCGGATTCATGAAGTGCATCCCGATGACCTTGTTGGGGCGGTTGGTGGCTGCCGCCAGCTTCGTGATAGAGATAGACGATGTGTTGCTTGCCAGGATTGTGTCTGGTTCTGTCAGTTCGTCGAGTTGGGAGAATACTTTGCGTTTGACATCCGTGTTCTCCACGATTGCCTCGACGACGAACTGAGCTGGCGCAGCTCCCTCCAATTTCAGAGAAGTGCTGATCCTCCCCAGGATCTCTGACTCCTCGGCCCGGGTTATTTTCCCTTTCTGGGCAAACTTTGCCAGCGACTTCTTGATGGTCGCCATCCCCTTGTCGAGTGCTTCGGGGATCACATCGATCATCACCACGCGGTACCCGGCTTGGGCGAACACCTGGGCAATGCCATTGCCCATCTGCCCGGCTCCTATGACGGCTACTTGTTTGGTTTTCATGTCCTCTCTCCCTATTTTTCCAGGCCATCGAGCCATTTGGCGAGGATGTCGTCCAGGCTGGGCTGGCCGATGACCTCCAGTTCGTACCGCACCCGATCGGATGGCACGCGGATGTCTATCAGGCGGCGCAGATCTATGGGGGTTCCGATGATCACCAGCTCCGCCGGCGAACGGTTGATGGTCTCCCCCAATTCCTCGATCTGCTTTTCGCCGTAGCCCATGGCGGGAAGGATTTCTCCAGTGTCCGGGTACTTCTCATAGGTATTTTTGATCGAGCCGACGGCATATGGTCTGGGGTCTATGATCTCGGCGGCGCCGAACCTGCGGGCCGCCACCCATCCAGCGCCGTACGGCATCCCCCCGTGGGTCAGCGTCGGCCCGTCTTCCACAACCAGTACCCGCTTCCCGCGGATAGCATCCGGATTCTCTACGAAAATCGGCGACGCGGCCTCGACGACCACGGCATTGGGGTTGATCTGGCGGGCATGCTCCCGGATCTCCAGCACCCCCTCCGGCGGGGCGGTGTCGACCTTGTTGATGATGATTGCATCCGCCATGCGGAAATTGCTCTCGCCGGGGTAATAGCGCACCTCGTGGCCGGGACGGTGCGGGTCGGCCACGACGATGTGCAAATCAGGGGCGTAGAACGGTAGATCGTTGTTGCCGCCATCCCATAAAATCACGTCCGCCTCTTGCTCCGCCTGGCGAAGGATTCGCTCGTAGTCCACGCCGGCGTACACTATCACGCCACGGTCTATGTGCGGCTCGTATTCCTCCCGCTCCTCGATGGTGCAATCGTACCTGTCCAGGTCCTCATATGTGGCGAAGCGCTGCACTGCCTGGGCCACAAGATCGCCATAGGGCATCGGATGTCGGACGGCGACCACCCGCATGCCTTTGTTCCGAAGGAAGCCTACCACGTACCGCGAAGTCTGGCTCTTGCCGCACCCCGTTCTCACGGCGCAGACCGCGACCACTGGCTTGGATGACTTCAGCATGGTGGTCTTGCTGCCCATCAGGCGGAAGTCGGCGCCCGCGGCCAGCACCTCTGACGCCTTGTGCATCACATATTCGTGAGAGACGTCGGAGTAAGAGAAGACAACCAGGTCTATCCCTTTGCTGCGGATCAGATTCGTCAACTCGGATTCGGGATAGATGGGAATCCCATCGGGATAAAGGTGCCCTGCGAGCTCCGGAGGATATGTCCTGCCTTCGATGTTGGGTATCTGGGTAGCCGTGAAAGCGACCACTTCGTACTCTTCGTTATCCCTGAAATACACATTGAAATTATGGAAGTCGCGGCCCGCGGCTCCCATGATCAGAACCTTCCTAGCCATGAGATGCCTCCTCGTTGAGAAATTTTACCGTTCTTTCGTGTTCCCTGGGTCTGTAGGTGATTCGGGCCAGGATGACTCCAAGCTCGTAAAGCAGGAGCAATGGGACCATGACGATGCTCATGTTGACCGGATCGGGGGTTGGGGTTATGACCGCGGCCACGATAGCGATGAGCACAATGGCGTAGCGTCTCCCCCCGCTCAGTTGCTTGGGCGAGATCACCCCCATCCTCGCCAGGAACGCCATTATCAACGGCGTCTCGAATATCACGCCGGTCCAGAAGAGGATCGTGGTTACAAAGGAGATGTATTTGTCTATCGAGTACGTGGGCGTGATCATAGATGCAAGGAAGCTTTGCAGGTACTTGACAGCGAACGGGATCATGATGAATCCGGCAAACGCGACGCCTAGGGCATAGAGCACGCTTGCGGCTGGGACGATCACCAGGACGAATTTCTTCTCCTTTGGCGTCAGCCCGGGTATGACGAACATCAGTAGCTCGTAGATGATCACCGGCATCGCCAGAACCAGGCCGCTGATGAGGGCAACCTTGAAATAGACGATTATCGTCTCCGTAGCATGGAGCGCTACAGGATGTCGGTTGCCCATGGGAAGTGTTAGCCACTCCAAAAGCTTAGGAGTGAAGAACACGCTTATCAATGTGGTAATGGAGAGGGCTATGGTAGCTCGTATCAAGCGTGTTCTCAGCTCTGTCAGGTGCTCTATGAGTGTCATAGAGTCGGGGCGAGGTTTACTGCGTCTCACTTCTAGCTGTGCTCCTTCTCGGTTTTGGTATCTTCCGCGCTATCTGCACTCGCTACAGGGACGCTCCCCGCTATGTTTTCTCGCTCGGCCTTGCCGTGTTCTATGGAATCTGACCCCTGTCCCGCAGTCGCTTCCGGCTCAGTCCTGAGAGGTTCGGAGATGGGGCCTTTTTCTCCTTCAGCAACCTCCGGGGTTGCCTTGCTGGGCCCAGCGGGATTGTCTTTTTCCCTATCTTCCTCCGTAGCCTCCAGCTCCCGGTAGAACTCCTCTGTCATCCCTTTGGACAAGCGGTTGAACTCCCGTACCGCTTTACCCATCTGACGGGCTACGTCAGGAAGTTTGTCTGGTCCCAGCACAATCAAGGCGATCAACAAGATGAGCAAAAGCTCTAATGGACCAACACCAAGAATTTCCATGTCAACTAACCTCGTTCCATCTCGAAAATCAGCGTGTCAATGGCTTTGCGATCATGCCATCTCATGCATCCTTGCCGCTGGTAGCGGGCAAGTGTGCCCAGCTCCTGCTTTGAAAATAGCGACCACAAACTGCACAGGGCAGACACGGGCAGGACACGGCAGGAGGGGTGCAGGCCTGCGACGCTTTGCCTGTTTTCGTCGTTACGTGGCGAGCTACCGCCCGTGACGACTATTCCGAAACTTCTTGCCCCTCTTCCGCGTATCTCCCTTCACGCTGATCACATTGTTTCGTACCACGCTTCCGAGTACGCCATTGACGAAGCGTGGGCTATTATCGCCGCCATAGGTTTTCGCTACTTCTACAGCCTCGTTTATTACCACTTTCACTGGCGTGTCCTCGTTTTCCAGTTCGTACAAAGCCATCCTGAGGACGTTCTTATCCACAACGGGAAGCTGCTCGACGGGCCACTCGGGAGCATAACGGGAGATGATCTTGTCGTATCTGTCCAGGTTTGCCAGCGTGCCTTTCACCAGGCGTTGCATGAACTGTGCAGCTTTCTCCGGAATCTGGCTCTCCCGAAGCCGTTCCTGGATTACTATGCCAGGAGAGTGTCCTACCATATCCACCTCGAACAATGCTTGCAGAGCGGCCATGCGGGCTCGCCGCCGCGCCTGTACCATTTTCTATTTTGCCTCCGGGGATATGGCGATTTCATCGATGTACACGTTTATAGGCCCGGCTTTCAGTCCCAAAACCTCTTCGATAGCCCTGAGCAGAGAGGCCTGCACCTGGGTGCCAAGATCGCGCAGATTTACGTCTCCACGCGCCGCCAGATGTAGATCCACTGATACTTCCTCGCCTTGCATCTGGAAATGTTCTGGGGCATCCTTTTGCGGGATCACCTTGATCACGGCTTTGCTAGAGCTTTCTTTGAGCACTTTGACGACCCCTGGGACATCTTCCGCTGTGCGAACCATGAGGTGGGATATCACCTCCGGCGCAATGGTGATGCATCCCATGCCCAAGTCCTCTGCTGTGCCCTTCTTTTTCCCCATTTTACCTTGCCCTGTTCACAATCGGTGGCATCTCCCCTAACGGGAATGCGAAGCAAATCCTGGGGGCCTGTAGAGCCCCCTGAACTGTCGCCGGTCTCCATCAATCTCAAGGGCGAGCCGTGATCTATCTCACATGCCCCAAGGAAACTCCTGAAATGGCTTGAGGTTTTCGATTTGCTTCGAAAGCCCTTAACCGTGGTGGTCAACCGAAGGCGCTTTTACCACCCGAGATGTAAGCCTGGGGTGCTCCACGCTCAAGCGCGCCCCCTACCTCCCAATCCGATCGGGCGGTTATTGCATCACCAACCCACCATCCACGGAGAGCACCTGTCCTGTGATGAAGCTTGCCTCGTCTGAGGCCAGGAATGCCACCGCTGCGGCAATATCCTCCGGTGTGCCGAACCGCCCCAGAGGCGTGGATTTCAAGATGTCCTCTTTTGCTTCCTCGGCAAGGGTGGACGTCAGGACGGTAGGGACGAACCCCGGAGCGATAGCATTGACGGTGATGTTTCTGCTACCGATTTCCTTGGCCAGACTCTTGGTGAAACCGATGATTCCGGCCTTGGAAGCGGCGTAGTTGGTCTGTCCCGCCTGCCCAGCCAGCCCAATCACCGATGTGATGTTGATTATCCGGCCGTATTTCTGCTTGACCATCCATCTGGCAACGGCTTTGGAGCAGTTGAAAGTGCTCTTCAGATTGGTCTGGATCACATCATCCCACTCGTTCTCCTTCATCAACATGATGAGATTGTCCCTGGTGGTTCCGGCGTTGTTCACCAGGATATCGACTCTGCCGAAGTGGGAACGAGCAGTCTTGATGAGCTCCTGGGCCTGCTTGAAATCGCCCACATCTGCCTGAACGGCGATGGCCTTGCCCCCGGCCTCGGTTATCTCCCGGACGACATCCTCTGCTTCGTCCTTGCTGGTCCTGTAGTTTACCACGACACTAGCGCCCTCTCGGGCCAGGCGCAGAGCGATCCCTCTGCCGATCCCCCTGGATGCGCCAGTTACCACAGCTATTTTGCCTTCGAGCCTCATCCTTCCCTCCGAGTCACACTTCTCCAGCCAGCCATTCGGAAAGATTCGCTACGCTATCCGGGTCTCCTACGCTGAAAGTCTTCACTTTCCTGTCGATCCGACGTATCAATCCGCTGAGGACATTGCCGGCGCCGACCTCGATGAAAGTATCCACGTTTTGCTCTATCATCCACTGGACGGATTTCACCCATTGGACCGACGATGTAAGCTGCATCACCAAATCGCGCTGCATTTCCTCGGCGGATGTGGCAGGGCGGGCGGTGACGTTCAGGACTACCGGTATGCGTGCGTCGGCGAATGGCGTTTCTTCTACCACTTTGGCAAACGCCGATGCTGCTG
Source organism: Anaerolineae bacterium (assembly GCA_015486235.1). Classification (GTDB taxonomy): domain Bacteria; phylum Chloroflexota; class Anaerolineae; order S016-19; family S016-19; genus S016-19. Next base: position 2,535 of record WFSD01000172.1, on the reverse strand, counting down.
GAAGCATCAACGGCGAGTGAGCCGCTATGCTTACCGCCAGAGGTATCACCCTCCGGGCGCCTGCCGTCTTCGCCATCTCCATGGCCTGCGCCAGCGCCTCCCTGTCGCCCGATATCACGATCTGCCCCGGCGAGTTGTAGTTCGCGACTTGCACCGGCTTTCCGGTTTTCTCGGATGCCTGCGCGCATATCTCCGCCAGCCGGTCGCCGTCCAGAGCGATGATGGCGGCCATGCCGCCGGGGTTCTTCTCGCCCGCGAGCTTCATCTGACGGCCTCGCTCCTGCACCAGCGACAGGGCATCATGGAAAGAGAGGGACCCAGCCCGCACAAAGGCGGTGTACTCCCCCATGCTGTGACCTGCCACGGCCAGTGGTTCCGGCACCGGCACGCCCAGGTCGTCCAGCACCCGCAATGTGGCGATGCTCGTTGCCAGGAGCGCCGGCTGGGCGTTGACCGTATCGGTCAGTTTGTCTGCCGGGCCGTAGAAGCAGAGGTCCGAAAGGTGCCGCCCCAGAAGTTCGTCCGCTTCCTGGAAGGTCTGCCTCGCCACGGGATACGCCTCGGACAGCGCTTTGCCCATCCCTACGAACTGCGATCCCTGCCCCGGAAAAACGAGAGCGATAGATTTCATGTTACTTCCCCTGCCTTCCTCCTGAGAAGCAAGGGCGCGGTGGAGGTCATCTCCATCGCGCCCTCAGAACGCTTATTTCTCTTTTTCTTCTACCTGGATGACCTCTCGCCCGGCGTAGTACCCACAATAGGGGCACACATGGTGGGGCAGGTGCTTGTGGTGACACTGTGGGCAGGTCACCAGATGTACCTTGCCGATGGCGAGGTGGGAACGACGCCTGTCCCGACGTCCCCTGGAAATTTTCCTTTTTGGCAGTGGTGCCATGATTTCGTTCCTCCCTATGTTGATTTGTATCTGCTCGAAAAGTGGGGGCGGGTCTTTGTGGTTGCCCGCCCGGGCGGGCAACAGACCTGTCCTCAGAATGTTGGAAATTGCATTTTGTCGATTAATCACGCAGCGAGGCCTTCGGATTCCCGGAGACCGCCATTACTTCTCCAAAAGCTGCTCCAGGACAAGCCACGCCGGATGGCCGCTCTTCTTCTGAGTTACATGCTCACAAGGCCCCTCATTCAGGTTATGACCGCAGATCGGGCACAACCCTTTGCAATCCGGGGAGCAAAGGGGCTTCATCGGTATCGCCAGCAGGAGTTTCTCCCTGATCAACTCGTCCAGCACCAGCATATGTCGCTTGGTGATGAGCAGGGCAGGCTCCACATCGGACACGTCCAGGAAATACCCCGTGAGCGGGTCTATGGTAGGCCGAAACTCATCCTCGAAGACGATTTCGACCTCCTGGGTGAATGGTGTCAGGCACCTGCTGCAGATCAGTTCCAGCGACACATGTGCCTTTCCTTTCACCAACACTCCCTGTGCGGTGCGGATAAAGCGGACACGTCCCACCAGGTTCTTGACCGGATGCAACTCCGGATCCAGGTACCCAACATCGTCGTCGAGTTCAAAATCTCTGGTGCCCCCAATAGGGCCTTTTAAAAGTTGTGCGACATTGAACTCTATCATTTTTCGATTCATGGCAGACGGGCAAAGTTAGAATGAGACTCGAGCCCGCCCCCTCCAACCATTTAAGGATTATAGTCTAGAGAGGTATTAGTGTCAAAAGAAGGAGGACGGAGGATTTCGGGGCGTGCCCTGCCTGGCAGGAGCGTGTGCCAAGTCTCATAAAGTCTCACAAAGTCGTGGCCGCAGGCGGAGAAAGGTGGATCGTGATTTGCTCCAGGTGCGCCGAGAAGGTTCCTGAGGCGGCTTGGGGCCTTCGATTTACTCCGAAACCCTCCAGCGTTGCGCGCTTGACGAAAAATCCCGTTACATGGTAGAATACACACAATAACAAGCCGTGGTGTCGGTTCGACGGCCGGGGAAAGTATAGGGGTGCCGATGGCGGGTTCGTCTTTCGTCGTGCGTTCTCTCCTCTCGTTCGCAGTGAGGATTGCAAAGACGACTTTACGCGCGCTGCATAGGGTAAGAACCGGCGTGGCGCTCGCCGCAGTGCTGCTACTCGTAGCAGCCGGGTGTGCATCCCCTTCCACGCGTGCACGCCCGACGCCGTCGTTCGACGAGGTGCGCTCCCTCCTGTCACCGCCCGTAACCGTGCCCCAGTGCCCGGAGCATCCCACGGGCGTACGCTTGCGGGTGGCTCGCTTCCCCGGCGATCCTTTCTTCCGACTGCGTGCTGTGGGCCTCATGCCGGGGCAGCACGTGTCGCTTTTCACGGCATGCGGGTACGGGCGTGGAACCGGCTCCTCCATAGGGGATGTGTACGTGGTGCCGGACGGCGTCCTCATCGACGATTTCCCAAGTTTTCAAGACTGCACCTCTCCAAAAGGGCTGGCAAAGTGCATCGCCGTGATATCGCCTGTCGGCATGGGGATGAGCGAGGCGCTGGCCTGTGCCGAAGCGACGATGCCGGTGTGTTGGGCAAAGGAGGCTGGCATGTACTGCAGACATCT
>WFSD01000171.1 GCA_015486235.1 Anaerolineae bacterium | reverse complement strand
GGCTCGTACCGCTCTATCATCACGAAATACCCCAGCGGAATCGCCATCTCGAAGGCGAAAGCTGTGGACAGAGAAATCACCGGCTTTCCCCAAACAGCCTCCGCCATCAGATATCCCCATGCAGGCACTATCCCCCCGATCAGCAACACCAACGAGAGCCATCTCCCTACCCATTTCTCCTCCAGACTGCCGCCATACCTTCCCACGTAGAACATCCTGGCCCACGCCAGAAGCCCCGATAGCCCAAAGAACGCCCTCGACAGGATCCGGAGACGGTCGGTGAACGGCGCCGGGTAGAAAAGCCACACCACCGCCAGCAACACGGCAAACCCGTATGCTGCAGCCAGCGCAATCTTCCGCCATCTGGGGCGCATCATTCGGGGGAAGATCACGTGGAAATGGATGGTGACGGCGGAGAGGAACGCCAATGCGACATACCCGGTCTTCCCGACCCAGTCCGCTCCTCCAGAAGACGCAACCCCTCCCGCCAGCGACACGGCGCCCGCCAGGACCATGGCCCACAGGGAGACGAGACCGGCGTCCCTGCGGGTGGCCATGAGCCAGCCAAAGATGCCTATGCCCAGGGCCCAGGCGGCTATCGCCACAGACGCCCACCCGGCGGTGAGGTTCGTTGGCAAAGGACGAGAGCGCAGAAGCCATCGGATGGTGAGAGATTCCATCGCCACCATCAGAAGAACGGCAGGAATGCCTGTTTGTGTTTCCCTTTGCCTCAGGCGTCGCAGCACCCGGGTGGTCCATGGAGAAACCATTTGCACTACCTGGCATAAACGAGCTGAAAGCCGACCTGCAGGTTACACGGAGCCATGCATCGATTAGCATGATTCTCACCGGATCGTGGTTCCCGCGCACAACTGTGGACAAGTATACAAGATGCGGGGCGGTAAGGCAAGTTTGCACCTGCGTAAAACATGCGTGATCTATACACGGCGTTACGGAGATAGTCGTGAGGGAAAGACACGCGGGTTGCAGTATCAGGCCCCAGTTTTCCGCCGCCGAGAAAACGGGTGGCGGGGCAAAGGTACGGCAGTCTTGCTTTCCGGACAAACTGCTTCTCCCAATGACTGACGGTGCAGACGTCATGCCTGATCGGCGGGCCGCTTCGGACGGCCGTACACCCTCTTGCAAGAGGCGATACGCTTCCACCGGCACCCGGTGCGCTTGCCTGAAATCTGTGGTCTTTCTTAGTCTTGTATGCGTTTTGTGGTACAATCAGAACGAACGGAGGAATGGCTGTGGGCTCACACAAAAAAGGGATAGGTTACATCGAAGCGGTTTCCATTGGCATCGGCGGCATGGTGGGCGGCGGCATTTTCGCCGTTCTGGGCCTGGCGGTAACTTTAGCGCATGGCGGAACACCCGTGGCGTTTGCCGTCGCTGGCATGGTAGCTCTTCTGACCGCTTATTCCTATGCAAAGCTATCGGTTGCTTTCCCCAGCAAGGGAGGTACAGTCACATTTTTGAACAGTGCCTTCGGCCGAGGGACGCTGACTGGCAGCCTGAACGTTCTGCTCTGGCTCAGCTACATCGTCATGCTTTCTCTCTACGCATATGCTTTCGGCCATTTCGGAGCTGTGTTTTTCCACCATTCTTCAGTGTGGACACACGTCCTCATCAGCGCAGTCATCGTTGGGATCGCTGTGCTGAACACGTTCAGCGCCCATGTCGTGGGCGAGACTGAGGACTGGATCGTCGCTATCAAGATCATCATTTTGCTCGTCTTTGTCATTCTGGGTATTTCCACCGTCGATCCTACCCGCATGGCACCAAGAACCTGGTCGCATCCCCTTAGTCTGGTGGCTGGGGGCATGATCATTTTCCTGGCTTACGAGGGCTTCGAATTGATTGCCAACGCTGCCCAGGATGTCAGGCATCCGCGCCGTGACCTGCCCAGAGCTTTCTACACAGCAGTGGCCTTTGTGGTGTTCCTGTACATCACCGTTGCCATAGTCACTGTGGGGAACCTGCCATTGAAGGAAATCGTTGCCGCTCAGGACTATGCTCTGGCAGAAGCAGCTAGACCGTTCATGGGATATCTGGGCTTCAAACTCGTTGCTGTGGCTGCCATGTTCTCGACGGCTTCAGCCATAAACGCCACGCTCTATGGCACAGAGCGCTTCAGCTTCGTCATTGCACAGGCAGGACAGTTACCGGCTGTTTTGGAGAGCAACGTGTGGGGGAAGCCGCTGATCGGATTGATCGTCACCACGGTCATTACACTGCTGGTTGCCAACCTGTTCGACCTGTCCAGCATCTCCACCATGGGGAGTTCCGGTTTTCTGCTGATATTCGCCGCGGTGAATGGGGCAAACGTCAAACTGGCCGGAAAAACCCACAGTAGATGGTGGATCTCGGCTCTTGGTATGATAGCGTGCCTCGGAGCGCTGATCGCGCTGCTTTGGCAAACATCCATCACCTGGCCGGGTCACATCCTGATCCTGGTAGCAGTGGCTGGCCTGGCCTTGTGCATTGAGGTGTTATATCGCTATTCCCCTGTCATTATCTCCTTTCTGGCACCTTTTCGCAGACCGGAGTAGTCAGAGCGACCGCAATCCACGCCAGGATCGCTGGCGGTTCGTCAAGCGAAACATTACAGGCACAGTTTCCGGTCGAATTCTATCCGAGAGGCAGAGCACCACCATATGTGTTCATGGGTAGGCCAAGGCACTGCCTTCGCTTACCCACTACCCGTCGAAACGAGTTTGACAAACCACTGGCAAGTGATGAAACACGCACTGCGGATTTGGACTTTGGGAGATACGGTTGTATACTTTTGTGGCTGTACAACGGCGTAGGGCGACAGAAATGTCGCCTTTTTTGTTTTCCGCAAGCCATTGCCATCGTCTTATCGGGATTTCGAAGCAAACCGAAAGCCCTGAGCCGTCCCAGGAGCCTACTTGACACACTTGGGGCGAATCACGAATCACCATTGGGGTTGACGCGGAGGCCAACGAGGGTCCAGGGGGCTCCTGGGGGCGCTACAGGCCCCCGGAATTTGCTTCGCATTCCCCTACCGGAAGTTCTCGCAACGTCTCCGATGCCCAAGCGGGGCGTTGTCTTACCCAAGACTGACCGGTAGCCGACATTCGTTTCAATGCTGAGAAGGGAGGAGAAAAATGTTCAAGGTGTTGGTGTCGGACCCTCTGCCCGAAGAGGGACTCGCCGCTCTGAAGCAAGTGGCTGGGGTGGATATCAAGCCAAAATTACCGCCAAACGAACTCATCCGCATCATTCCCGAATACGAGGCTCTCATCGTCAGAAGTGGGACGAAAGTAACGGCTGAGGTTCTCGAAGCCGGCAAGCGTCTGAGAGTCGTGGGCCGCGCAGGTGTTGGCGTGGACAACATAGATATCCCCGCGGCGACGTCCCTGGGTATCGTCGTGGCAAACGCCCCGACTGGTAACATCGTGGCAGCAGCAGAGCACACCGTTGGGTTGATGTTCGCCCTGGCGAGGAACATCCCACAGGCGTATGATTCGCTTCGCAGAGGCGAGTGGAAGCGAAGCCATTTCATGGGTACGGACCTTCGCCGTAAAGTGCTGGGCACAGTAGGGCTGGGACGCGTTGCCACGGAGGTAGTCCGACGGGCACAGGGACTGGAGATGGAGGTCATAGCCTATGATCCTTATATCTCATCGGAGCAGGCGGAGAGGCTCGGCGTGGAACTCTTGTCCTTGGACGAATTGCTTGCACGGGCTGACTTCGTCACCGTCCATGTCCCACTGACGGACAGCACCAGGGGGCTGATCGGACGGGATGCATTCCGAAAGATGAAGCCCACGGCGTTCGTGTTGAACGTCGCCCGTGGCGGCGTCGTGGACGAGGGAGCTCTGATCGAGGCACTGGATGAAGGGCTGATCTCTGGAGCGGCGCTGGACGTATTCTCGAAGGAACCCCCGCCGTCTGATAGCCCGCTGCTGAAGCACCCGAAGATCGTGGTAACGCCGCACCTGGGGGGCTCCACGGTTGAGGCACAGGAGCAGGTGGCTCGGGACATAGCAGAGCAGGTGCTCACGGTGCTCCAAGGTGGTCTGGCGAGATACGCGGTCAACATGCCAATGGTACCACCGGAGGAGATGGCGGTGCTGGGGCCGTACATCGAACTGGCGGAGAAGTTGGGCAAGCTCGCTGCTCAGATCGGGGAGCCGCGGGCCGAGATGATCGAAATTTCCGCGTGCGGGGAGATCGTCAAGTACGACCTGGAATACGTGGAGGCCGCGGCGCTGAAAGGCTTCCTGGATGGGGTCGTGGACGCCAGGGTGAACCTGGTGAACGCGAAAACCATCGCCAGACAGCGGCACATCTCGCTTCAGAGACGCAAGCGGGCGGAGGCAGATCGTTACGGCATCATGCTTTCCCTGAGAGTTGTTTCCAATGGGAAAGAGATAAGCCTTGGCGGTACGGTGATGGAGGACGGGCCGTACGTGGTAAGTATAGATGGCTTTTGGGTGTCGTTTCCGGCGCGCGGCAAAGTGCTCCTGGTGCGCCATCACGACAGGCCAGGAGTCATCGGCAAGGTGGGGACTCTCTTGGGTGCCCATGACATCAACATCTCGTTCATGTACGTGGGCAGGGTGGCGCCCCGGGGCGAGGCTGTGATGGTGATGGGCGTGGACGAGCACGTGCCGGACGATGTGTTGGACGCGATTCTCGCCATGCCCCAGACCTATTGGGTGAGGCAAGCGGTGCTGTAGGAAGGCAACGACAGGGAGTCTGCTGTGGAGCCTCGACGCAGGCCTGCCGGCAGACTCCCCCCAGCATTCAGCATTCCCTCACGTCCTCTATCTCCGCTCCGATGCCCTGCAGCGTTTTCTCCAGGGTTTCTTGACCCACTCCCTGCACCTTGACCAGGATCCGGGCCACCCCCGGTATTTTCCCCGTTATGGTGCCCAGGCTAACGATGTTCCCACCAGCGGTGGCTATCGCTCCCGTTACAGCCTGTAGTTCGCCTTTCACATCCGGCACCCGAATGGTTATCCTGATCCCAGGCTGGCGGGCGCCGAGCATCACGAGGAAGATTTTGAAGATATCGGTTTCCGTGATGATACCAACCACCTGATCACCTCGGGTGACCGGAAGGCCTCCTACCTTGTTGTCCACCATTATCCGGGATGCTTCTTCCAGGGTACCATTCTCCCGCACCGTTATGACAGGCGAGGACATCACCTGTGACACTTTGAGCTTGGACAGAAGGTACCTGAGTTCGTAAATACTGAGGGATGTGGCGGGTGATGGGGATGCATAGAGCAGGTCTTTCTCCGAGATTATACCCACGAGTTTCCCTTTTCTGTCCAGTACAGGGAGGCGACGTATCTTGTTTTCTCTCATCAGATTGAGGGCTTCATAAACCCCCGTGTCCGTCGTTACTGTGATGGGCTCCTTGGTCATAAATTCTCCGATTAACATTTTGATCACCTCCTGTAATGGGATCCTACTTTCCAGGCAATCGCCGCGGGCGTGGTTACTTTCCCAGCAGCTTCAACAACAAATCCGGCCTGTCGGTAATGATGCCATCCACTTTCTCGCCTATGAATTTCTCCATTTCCGCCGGATCATCTACCGTCCAGACCTGGACTTTCATGCCCAATTTGTGTGCCGCTCGGATGAGTCCTGGCGTGACCACCTGATGCCCCTTCCACGTGTCCGGCAGCTGGAGCACGTCCGGGATCGGCCTGTACAGCCGCCATATGTGGAGTTCCTGCATTATCCAAAATGTTTCCATCTCCCATTTACTGGCCCCCGTGACCACATCCGGGTCTATGGTCCTTACCCTGTGCATCACGTTGCTGTCAAAGGATATGAGTAACACTCGCTCGTCAGCGTGATGCTTTTTCACCAGGGATACCACCTTGTCAGCAACAAGGGGATTGCTTGGCTTTATTTCGATGCTCATCCTGGTGTTTGGAAAGGAGCTCAACACCTCCTCCAGGCTCGGGATGGTGATCCCTTTCCCCCGGTAAGGATAAGACATGCCGCCGTCGGGGGTAAATCGATACCCTGCATCCAGCTCTTCTAGCTTTCGAAAGGACATCTCGTTGACCTTTCCTGCTCCATCGGTCGTCCTATCCACGGTGCTGTCGTGGATCACGACAATGTGCCCATCTTTGGTCATGTGTACATCCATTTCCAGCATATCCACCCCCATGGCGACGGCTTTGCGGAACGCAGCCATGGTATTCTCCGGCGCGAGGCCTGCTCCGCCTCGATGGGCAATTACCCATGTCTGTCTGGCATCTCGGAAGAGGGGTTTGGCTTCCAGTGGTTTGATCGTCACCAGACGGTACAGAATCAATGCCAGCGCTATCAGGAATAGCGATAGCAGAGCCCTCACCCATATTTTCATGCAGCACCTCCGGTGGATTTGATACAGCTCTTTCTTGCGCTTTCTCCAAGCTTTCTGGCCAGTACCTGTACGATCACTATTGAAGTCAATGTGGCCAGGATGGCGAGAGAGAATGGGATAGTGTAACTACCCCACGTGTCGTAACCATAGCCTCCGAACCACGCTCCGGTGCCGGAGCCTATCGCGAACGCTGCGGACATAGTCCCGACGATGGTGCCAACTTCGGAGCCTTGGAACATATCTGCAGCTATGGCCGTTAGGAGCGATGTGCACGATCCCTCTCCTATGCCCCAGAAAAGAGCAAATGCGTAGAGGGGCAGGATCGCTG
>WFSD01000170.1 GCA_015486235.1 Anaerolineae bacterium | reverse complement strand
TCCTACTCCCTTGTAGAGCTGGGCAACCGCACCGAATACCCGCCAAGAGTGCGGAAGTTCCCAAGGAACGCGGCGAAATACGTGATGGTGCCTGCCAATGCCCGCCCAAGACACCCATTCATCGAGGAGCGGCTCAAAAAGCTAACCGAATTCGCCGAGGCGCTGCCCTTCAACCGTGTGGAAATGGGCGATACCTCCATCGGCATCGTCGCCAACGGCGTCGCCTACCAGTATGCCAGGGAGGTCTTCCCCAACGCATCCTACCTGAAACTGGGGATGAGCTACCCGATCCCGCCTGATCTGGTTGCGGATTTCGCGTCCAGGGTGGACAGGCTCGTAGTCATCGAAGAGCTCGATCCTTTCATCGAGAACGAGATCAGGTTGCTTGGGATCCCGGTGGAGGGGAAATCCATCTTCCCCATATGCGACGAGCTTTCCCCTGCGATCATCCGTGAGCGAAGCATTGAGGCTGGGCTTCTGCCGGGGGGAGCCGCCACGGAGCGAGTTGTGCTCCCCAGGATGCCGGAAATCCCCGGCCGACCGCCCGTCCTCTGTCCTGGCTGTCCCCACCGGGGCGTGTTCTGGGTGTTGAAGAAGATGCGCGTGCCGGTGAACGGCGATATCGGCTGCTACACCCTGGGCGCCGCGCCGCCCCTTTCGGCGCTCCACACCACCGGCTGCATGGGCGCCAGCATCGGCGTTGCCCACGGAGCGGCCAAGGCGGGGAGCCGCGAGAAACACGTGGCGGTCATCGGCGATTCTACATTCTTCCATACCGGCATCCCGGCGCTGGTGAACGCTGTGGTCAACAAAAGCCCGATCATCGTCATCGTGATGGACAACCGTGTCACCGCCATGACCGGCGACCAGCCGAACCCTGGCACCGGCAAGACCCTCGCCGGAGAGGAGACCACCGCCGTGAGCATCGCCGGGCTCGCCAGAGCAATTGGCGTCAAGCATGTGGCAGAGGTGGATGCCTACGACGAGGCCGAAGTGGAGCGTGTCCTGAAAGAGTTCAAGAAACTGGACGAGCCCGCCGTGGTGGTTGCAAATCGGCCTTGTGCGCTCCTGCCGGAGGTTAGGAAGACTTACGTCCCGCTGAAAGTGGATATGGACAAATGCAACGGCTGCGGCGTCTGCCTGCACGTCGGCTGCCCGGCAATCCTGGTCAGCGATGAACTGGACGAGAAAACCGGTCGGCACAAGGTGGAGATAGACCCGCTCCAGTGTACCGGTTGCGAGATCTGTGCGCAGGTGTGTCCGGAAAAAGCAATCTTGTTCCGTGACCAGCTCGATTACGCCGGGGAGGGGATTTGAAAATGGAAGAGCTCAATTTTCTCGTGGTCGGAGTTGGTGGGCAGGGAGTGATACTCGCAAGCAACATCCTGGCGGCAGTTGGCATGATGTCGGGATACGACGTGAAGAAATCGGAAGTCCACGGGATGTCCCAGCGGGGCGGGAGCGTAACCAGCCATGTCCGCTGGGGCGAGAAAGTCCGCTCGCCACTGATCGAAGATGGCAAGGTGGATTACCTTGTCGGACTGGAGCGTCTGGAGCCGATGCGGTACCTGCGCACTCTCCGGCCCGGTGGGACTGTGGTACTCGACTCACACACTATCATCCCGGTAACCGTCTCATCCTGGGGGCAGACTTACCCACCAGAAGAGGTGGAGCGGGAGATCCTGGCGAAAGCCGCCGGAGGCGTTTTCTGGATTCCCGGCGTGGAGATCGCTCAGGAGCTCGGGAATGCAAAAGCCGCCAACGTGGTGATCCTGGGGGCGCTCTCCGGGCTTCTGGACGTGCCGGAGGAGACGTGGATGCAGGCGGTGGAGCGGATGGTGCCCCGGAAAGTGCTGGATCTGAACCGGAGTGCATTCCGGCAAGGAAGGGGGTTGACAACTCGATAGACGCGCTTCTTTTTTCGCCCTTGTGCTGAGGATCGATCTTCGGAGCAACAATGTGAGGAGGCTTGGATCTCCGGATCTGCTTGACGTAGAAATGTGGCACGGTGTAGTGCTGATAGTCGGGGCATCGGATAGCGGCAAGAGCACGCTGGCGAGGGCTCTCTGGCCCAGGTTGGCGTCGAGCCGCAGCCGCCCTGCTTTCATAGATGCTGATGTGGGGCAGGGCAGGCTCGGCCCGCCAACGACGCAAACCCTGGCCATGTTCTCCCTATCGCACCCCGATGCGTTTCCGCCCCGTGGGCAGTGGCTCCGGTATTTCGTCGGCAGCATCTCGCCCCGCGGCCACATGCTCCCCACGGTCATTGGGCTCTCCTTGCTGGTGCGGGAAGCGCGCCGCCAGCACGCAGACCTGATCCTGGTGGACACTACAGGCATGGTGGATCCAGACAGGGGCGGGATTGCGTTGAAAGCCGCAAAAATCGAGCTACTGCGCCCGCGCACGGTTGTCATCCTGGAGCATTCCAACGAGCTTTCCTCACTTCTTTCTCCGTGGGAGGCTTTTGGGGCGCGCTTCATGAGCCTTCCAATCTCGTCGGATGTGAGGCCTCGGACGCCGGAAGTGCGCCGAGAGCGGCGGAGGCTCCGGTTCCAGGGGTATTTCCAGCGATCGGAAGACATCGTGCTGGTTGGCGTGCCGGTCGTCGGGAATGGCGAGCCTGC
>WFSD01000169.1 GCA_015486235.1 Anaerolineae bacterium | reverse complement strand
GCGCTCCAAAGCAAACGTTCGCTCACTTCTCACGGAACACCTCTCCTTGTCCCCCTGTCCGTGCCTTTCTGTGCCTTTCCGTGCCTTTCCGTGGCCCCACCTGCGTTCGTGACGTTGACACTACCCCCCATCACCTTGTCTCCTGGTCACCCCGTCTCCCTGTCACCTTGTCCGTGCTTGTCCGTGCCTTTCCGTGGCCCGTGCTTTTCCGTGGCCCCATCTGCGTTCGTGACGCTAATGCATGCTGAGATGTAAAAGAACATCTCGGCGATCAGGCGGTTACGGGGGACTGAACAAAGCTCCCGTCTGATACCTCGTCCCAATTCGGTTCGGGCACCTCGACAACCACCATCATACCTTGGGGCTCGAAAGGCACCTCCGTAGTCAACATTTCCTCTGCGCCTATTCGCAGCGACTCTATGAGTTCTTCCAGCGTCCTCTCCTGAGCATTCACCCCCGGCAAATCGAGCAGCCAGCCGATCCACCACCCTTCACTTTGTCTGACAATAGCCCGATATTTCATCCGCCTTCTTTTCACAACACTCTACTGAAGCAAATGGCAATGCCAGCAGCTTTTCAGTGCTCTAGCAATTCCTGCAACTGAGGTTCATTTCTCGCCACTTTCCCTCAGAAGTTGGGCAAACAAATCTTTTCCGATGCGGAAACCTGCCTCTTGCTGTAACTCCTCCATCACTCCTCGTAACGAGGGTAATTTCCCTTCACGCCGTGCTCGAAGCAGGATACCCAGGATACCAATAACCTTCAACCCCAGTGATTTGGCCACCCTCCGTCCTTCTCGTTCATCCAACAATGTCCACTCTGCTTCTACCTGTACGGCCAATGCAATAGCTTCTGCTTCACCTCGATCCAATTCCCGCCGAAGCACACGGACCAATGCTTGATCTTCCACCCCTTTCGTCTGCAACCAACCCGCTTCTATTGCCTTCCGCATGGCCCCAGATCCGGGGATATTCTCCTCAATACGCAATTCATCAAGAACACCCGGAGGGATCCATATCTCCCCAAATTGCTCATGCAGCAACGAAAGCCGGCCGATGATTGCCAGGTTTAGGATCGGCGAGGTATTACTCACCACGGGCATATGCTAGGTCGTCCTCTAACTCTTCCCAGCCGTAATGTCGAGCAATCCCCCGGTCTCCTAATAGCCGACCAAACTCATACTTCTCTAGTCCGGCCAGTTCCCTCGCTTTGCCGAAAGATAAAAACTCCTGGGCGTACAAAGCGATCGCCAATTCCACCAGCAGTTCTCGAACGAGACGCTCTTCCGGCAAGCGAATTGCCTGCGCAACAGTATCAGGGATTTGCAGTTGTACACTCATCGCTTCACCTCTTGGGTTAGCCACCGCCTTAGGCAGCAGCCGGTAGCGCATAGCCACTTCGTAACGCTAACACCCTCCCCCATCACCTTGTCTCCTGGTCACCCCGTCTCTTTGTCTGTGCTTGTCTGTGCTTTTCCGTGCCCCCACCTGCGTTCTGGCTTCGGGCCGCTGATGCCGCTGATTTGCGCTGATTTTGCAACCACGAATTTCACCAATTACACGAATTGCGATGAAGGCCACCCTGTCCCCTTGTCCCTTCATCCGTGTCCTTCCGTGACTTTCCGTGGCCCATCTGTGTTCGTGATCCTGACACTTGCACCGCACTGCGTGCGGCGCAGTGCAGGTGTGCATGCTGATCAACCGTTCACCGTGCAGAGGTGCTGACATACACAGGGAGCAATTTGGGGAAAATTCTCATTGACCTTTTCCGGGCACGCTCCGCCCATCCGTGCACACAAGTGCCGGACTTACGTTACCCTCGACCCGACCGACAACGAACGCTGGTCACCCATCAGGTTCGATTGGCTGTATGCAGGACACCCGGAGCTGAGACTACGACTGGCGGCCCATTGTGCGCCACCGCTCTCGTCCGCTCCGGCCGACGGGTATCGGCATCAATCGTGACAGATTTTCCATCAGAGATTCAGGATGCCGTCTCGATGGTCCATAAGACGAAAAGCGGCTTTTACAAGGAAACAAGGGCCCTCTCCCCCCTTTGCAGGTGGTGAGACAACCCTTGTCCCGGATAAAGCCATCAAACAACACGAATTTTACCACCATCCCTTGAAGCATGCAAATCTACGAACGTCCAAAATCAAGTCTTCGCTATTGGCCCATCTGCACTCGTAACGCTAACACTTTCCCCCCATCCCCTTGTCTCCCTGTCTCCCTGTCACCTTTTCCATGCCTTTCCGTGGCCTATCTGCATTCGTAACGTTAACACTCTCCCCCCAACCCTACCAGAACATTAGTGTCAATGACTGCCGTTGTCATCGTAGATTGCCTCGATGTCAGCCACGGCGTCACCGCCCAACGAGACCAGGCCGGTTAGTCCGTACAGCCTGCTCGCCGGTACGGTGCGCAATGTCGGGACACGCAAAGTTTGTAGTTTCTCAATCAATTCCATACGCCTTTGCGGAGGCAAACGGCGGAAAGCTTCAAACAATTCCTGCTCGGTCAATTCGAGTTCCAGGGTCAATGTATTCATGTCTGCATCTCCAAATAATACCGGTTCATCACGCATTCTTCTGATCGGTCTCCAGTTCTCTCTCGTCCAGATTGACCATGACCACGCCGTAACGATGCAATTCCAGGAGAAAAGACATCCGGTCCATACCTACCAACTGCGCCGCCAGCCCCGAAGACAATCGTTTCATCTCGAACAACTTGACCGCCATCGCCATCTTCGCTTCCCGTTCGAATTGGGCCGGCGTCTGTTGCAACGCGTCGGGTAAAGATTTCGGGTACTCTATCACAACTGGCACATCATCCTCCGACTGTCTGCCTCCTCGTCCCCTTGTCCCCCTATCTCCCTATCTCCCTGTCTCCTTGTCTCCTGGTCACCCCGTCACCTTGTCTCCCCCCGCCCTGGCCAATGAGGGCTTGCAGGTTTTCCGGACTCAGAGAAGCTGCTGTCATTTGAACGTTCCAATCAGGAAAAGCGAGCTTTGGACCCAGCCCGGCGCTGATTCTCTCAGACTAACCCCCTTGTCTCCTTGTCCCCTTGTCTCCTTGTCTGTGCTTGTCCGTGCCTTTCCGTGGCCCCGTCTGCGTTCGTCACGCTAATTCTGCCCTCCCATCTCCTTGTCTCCTGGTCACCACGTCTGCTTGTCACCTCTGGTACCGGTGATTCAAGCGGTTACATGGAGGAGGCATTGTTTTATGGCCGGCACACAAATCCCATCTGGGCGAAATGATGGTCAAAAGCAAAGGCCTCATCAAGGTTCAACCGCTTCATCACCGTGTACGATACACAGTCGGTGAAAGACCACTCCTTGTCAACGTTGAACCGCTCAAAGACCTGCCACGCTTCCATCACAAGTTCCTCGTTGACCCATACTACTTCAAGGACGCCCTCTCGCACCAGGGCGTCTAGTTGGTGCTTAAAAGCCACGGCGCGCTGATAACCGACGTTCATCAGCAGGAGTGTGTACAACTCATCCAACACGTAGTCAGTCACGACTAAACGATATTGGCCTGCCAGATCTTCTTTGCAGCGCAACGCAGCCAGGTGATGAGCATCGGCGCTATCAGCGATCGCGTCCCAGGCGCTGGTGTCTACGAAAATCTGTTTCATCGCTTTTTGGCATAAAGATAGCGATCGTGTTCCGTAGAAGCGTTCGGCAGGCGCCCAGGCTCGGCATCCACACCCAAAGCGCGCAAGATCTGCCACCCTCGTTCAGAAGGTGGTTCCTGTCCGGCCCTCGACTCAGGTGTTAGCCCCCGGATACGAATCTCTCGCGGCTGAATCGTCACCTGGATCCTATCTCCTAAACCAGCTTCCCGCAACCACTGCTCGCTGATCCACACGCCCCGCTCGACCTCTAGGATCTGTGAACTCGCTTGTTTCATCTAATAACTCCCTGCTAACAGCATTTCTGCCGGAATTTTCAGCGTAGTTGGCATCATGTCTCACCTGCTCCATTTAGATCAAAGATCACGTGCCTATGTTGATTCTATCACACCCGCTTACGTTGCGGCAAACAGGTAGCCCTCACGCCCCAAAGTCAAGATTGCTGACCCGGCGAATCACGCCATGCACCTCGTAGCCCCTGGCCAGTAGCAGCTCGGCTAAATAATCTGGGCAATTCGTGTAATTCGTGCAATTCGTGTAATTCGTGTAATTCGTGGTTGCAACATTCGTGGTTGCAGTTCCTGACCGGTGATGCCGGTGATCAAGGCGGCTGCAGGTTGCAGGTTGCACGTTACGCTTGTCCTCCGGTCGTATGGATCTCATAGAGCGGAGATGACATCCCCTTGTCACCCTGTCTCTGTGTC
>WFSD01000168.1 GCA_015486235.1 Anaerolineae bacterium | reverse complement strand
GTATATTTCTCCCGGCCTGGCTGCCGGGATACCACTTTCCCGAAACACATACATAAATATTACCCTGGTACGAATCTTTACGCAACATCAGGGCTACCCGGGAGAACGAAGTAATTGGTGGCGCTCAAAACTGGCGGGATGACGGCCTTTGGCCCTCACCCACCCCAATCCCTCCCTCTCCCACACATGGACGACTCAGGGACAGCCGCGGCGACACGCAGGTCGCCCTCGATGTAGGTCGAGCTGTTAGCTCGACCAGGCGAGCCAGACGGCTCGCCCTACAAGCCTGCTTCGGCGAGCGAGAGCGCAAAAAACGGCTCAAAAGCACCATCTCGATGAATTCGCTGATTGCCAACGGCGCGATTTGGCCTGTGTCGCCGCTCTTCCCTCTCCCATTCCAATGGGCGAGGGAAGGTAGGAAAGGCCGCCGAAGGCGGCCAGGGTGATGAGCGAGGGCAAAAAGGCTTTCCTCGCCTCTTTAGCAAGCAAGCTCATCACACTACTTTTGAGCGCTACCAAGTAATTTCTGGGGGCCTGTAGTGGTTTGTCAGATTTATTTCTGTGGGCTTTGGGTAGGCGAGGGCAGTGCCCTCGCCTACCCTGTGATGACGTACGGCAGTGCTTCGCCCATCCGTAGAAAACTGTCTTAGAAACCATGCCCACAAAGTTCCGCTTGACAAACCAGTAGGGCCCTCAGATACTTTCTAAGAGGAAACCTGCCAGGGGTAGGCACAGCCTGCAGCAGCCCTTACCCTTCGAAAATACACCACCCGCCTTTGTCTTGCCAGGTTCAACCCACCCTACCCACTTTGCCCAGGACAGCACCATCCACAACACCCAGCAATCGCGTGGGCAGGATGCGGTTATGCAGATTCACGTTCACAGGTGTGAGGGCGTAAACCCTGATGTAATTGTCCGTCAGGCCTGACCAGCGCAGGCCATCCGGCGTATTCTCAGGCGATTCCCACAGCACCGGCCTCACGTGTCCGACGAAGCGAGCCAGATGTGCCTTTTTGCTCTCCCTTGCCACATCTCTCATGGCAGCCAACCTTGCTCGGACGGTTTTCCCATCCACCCGCCCTGGCAGACTCGCTGCAGGTGTCCGAGGGCGCGGGGAAAATGGGAACAGATGAATGTGGCCGAAGCCGATTTTCCGGACGAAAGAAAGGCTTTCTTCGAATTCCTCGTCGCTCTCGCCGGGGAAACCGACCATGATGTCGGTCGTGATCGTCAGGTCGGGGATTTTCTCCCGCGCTCTTTCCACCAGCCTGGCAAACTGATCGGTCGTGATCCGGCGTCCCATCCGTTTCAGCGTGGCATCGCACCCACTCTGAAGCGGCAGGTGCAGATGCCGCCCAAGCCTGGCATCGTCCCATAGGGAGAAAAAGTCATCAGGGATATCCCACGGTTCCAGAGAGGATAGGCGCAGTCGAGGCACATCAGTTCCCTCCAGGATTCTGGCAACCAGGCTCATCAAAGTCGTCCCGTGATCGCGCCCATACGCCGCCAGATGAACCCCAGTCAGCACCACCTCTTTGTAGCCCGCCTCGACCAGTTTCCGGACATCCTCCAGCACACGATCGGGGGGTCTGCTTCGCTCCTCGCCCCGAAGTATCCTCACTAGGCAGTACGTGCAGTGGTTGTTGCACCCATCCTGCACTTTCAGGAACGCCCTCGTCCTGCTCCCTCTGAAAAAATGATACGAAGCACCCATCTGCTGTGCTTTTGGCGCGGGCTCGGCCATAGCCTGGAGAGCCCGCTCCACCAGGGTCTCTTTCTGCCGATTGTCCAGCACCATTATGACCCCGGGCAACCTCGCCAACGACACCCCTTCGAAAGATGCATCGCATCCGGCAGCGATGATAGATACCTGCGGGTTCAGCTTGTGGAGGTGACGGATTTTTTGTCTGGATTTACGTGATGCCTCTGAGGTAACTGCACAGGTGTTCACAACGCAGAGCCTGGCTTCCCTGGGGTCGGTCACGATCTCATGGCCTGCCAGCTGGAATCCTCTGGCCCACTCCTGCAGCTCTGCTTCGTTGAGCCTGCAGCCCAAAAAATCGAGGTAAACATTCATTTTCGCTAACGCGCCAGAGCAACCAGACGCATTCCTCGTATTTGTCGGAACGTGGCACCCTGGCTGATGTCCATGATCGCCCGCTCCGGGTCGTCGAACCGCACTCCCGCCACGAGGGCTATCCCTTTCTCCAAAAGAAGCGGGGAAAGGGGCGTGGATCCGCCCAGCAGCACTACGAGGCGGGCGCTCTGGCACAGTTCCAGCAGATCGTCTATCGTGTGATTCACAAAAGCACTGCTGGTGAGAGCTACTACCTCCGCTTTTGGAAGCACCTCGGGGGCCTTGTCAGCACTCAGATCCCCTGGCATCGGGTCCATTTCAAGCACCCAGAGGGGATCGGCGACCTTGCGCACGTCGGGCACGAATGGGAAGTGTCCCACGATAGCAACTGGCCGGCCGGCGCCCTCCTCCAAGAGCATGTCCTTGGCATTCAGATCGGTTTCCAATTCCGGACAGCGGGGAAGCACGGCGTTCAGCACTGCCATGCCGATCCCTGCCCTCAGCGTGGATGGGTCCAAAGCCCACCGAACCAGGGTTGGTGTATCGATTTGGAGAATGTCCCCCGCCTCAGGGATCGGGAACCCGGTCCCATGGTATCCCTTCCCGCGCAGCGTGATCGCCATGCCTGCTTCGTCCGCCCACGCGATTGTCCAGAAAGCACCGATGTTTAGCACCTTCAATGGTGGCAGTTCATCGGGGAGTGTGGAAATAATTTCTTCTAGTAGCCCCATGGTTCTCCCCAAAACAAAAAGGGGCAACCCTGCGGCTACCCCTCCTTCCAGCGCTGCTTTCCCTAGTCCAGAATCTTCGCCAGGATATCGGACACATCTAGCACCAGGTGATCCACTCCGTCCAGCTTGATCTCCGTGCCGGAATACTTGGCGAAGAGTATCTTGTCGCCAACTTTCAAGCCACTTTCCTCATCGACTTCGTTGCCAAGGGCAACGACGACGCCCTGCTGTGGCTTCTCCTGGGCCGTGGAGGGGATATAAATCCCGGAAGCAGTCTTCATCTCAGGTTCTTCAATCCTGACGAGTGCTCGTTCTCCCATAGGTTCCAGAGTCATGGTTACTCCTCCTTGCTCAAAGGTTTGATTTTTTCCTATTTTCTCAGGCCCAGCAACTTATCTATCTTGGGCCGGTTGAAGCCGACTACAATCTTCCCATTGATATCTATCACCGGCACACCAGACTGGCCGCTTCGTCTGATCATGTCCCTGGCTGCATGACTGTCTTTAGAAACGTCAACGTCCTTGAATGGTATTCTCCTCTGCCTCAGGTACTGTTTCGTAGCCCTACAATGGGGGCAGGAAGGTGTCGTGAAGATCAAAATCTTCAGCCTTTTCTTCGTACTGACGTTTGTTGCCATCGTGCCTCCGCACTCGAAATTCCCTCGAAGTGATCGCTCAAGGCAATCACCCAATCGGGCGCAATTATACACGACCTTTCCCCCCGATGCAAATTCCACTTCTCTAGAATTAGCACTCTCGGCTTGAGAGTGCTGATTTTTAGGCTTCTCGAGAATGCGTAAAAACCTGCTAACACCACGGTAACGGAGCAGTCGCCATGAGGGGTTGGACACCGCATATCGATGAAAATAGGCGGATCAGCTCTCTCGCACAGGAGTTCTCGCTGACTCGCCGGTCCCAAGGGTTGGGGATTGGTGAGGGCAAAAGAGATCGACATTCATCAGCATTCTATTTTCGCGGCGGGGGCACACAGCGACGTCCTTGCTGCTGTGCGCCCCCGCAAATTGTCCTTCGTGGCACCACGTCTGCTCCGAAGGATTGGACATGCCT
Organism: Anaerolineae bacterium; assembly: GCA_015486235.1. Classification (GTDB taxonomy): domain Bacteria; phylum Chloroflexota; class Anaerolineae; order S016-19; family S016-19; genus S016-19. Next base: position 2,234 of record WFSD01000168.1, on the reverse strand, counting down.
GCACAAACCTCAGTACTCAGGTACAGGAGGAGCGGCAGGTGTTTTTTCCTTCTCAGGAATATCAGTGATCAACGCCTCGGTGGTCAGGATCATCCCAGCGATGCTCACTGCATTCTCGACAGCACTTCTGGTCACCTTGGCCGGGTCTATGATCCCCTGATTTACCATGTCCACGAACTGCTCCGTAAGGACATCGTATCCGATCCGGTCGTTTTCTTCCCCTTTCTGTTGGCGCCTTACCTCCTCTGTGACGACAGCGCCGTCCTTGCCCGCGTTCTCGGCGATCATGCGCATTGGCTCCTCCATCGCGCGGCGGAGGATATCGATGGCTGTGGCTTCGTCGGCGTTGTTGGTTTTTACATCGTCCAGGGCCGAAATGGCATTCAACAGAGCGACGCCACCGCCGGGCACCACGCCTTCCTCAACGGCTGCCCTGGTCGCACTCAGGGCATCTTCCACCCGATGCTTCTTCTCTTTCAGTTCTGTTTCCGTTGCCGCTCCGACGCGAATGATCGCCACACCACCGGCCAGCTTTGCCATCCGCTCCTGCAGCTTCTCCCGATCGTAGTCGCTGGTCGATTTCTCGATCTCCGTCTTGATCTGCTCGATCCTGGCCTTGATCTGCTTCTCATCGCCCCTGCCACCAACAATGGTGGTATCGTCCTTGGTAGCGATTACCTTATCCGCCCGACCGAGATCGCTGATTTGAGTGTTCTCAAGCTTTCGGCCCATCTCCTCGGTTATGACCTGACCGCCGGTCAGGAATGCGATATCCTCCAGCATACGCTTTCGGCGGTCGCCGAAGCCGGGAGCCTTCACTGCCAGCACATTCAGCACACCCCGGAGCTTGTTCAGCACCAGAGTCGCCAGAGCCTCGCCATCCACGTCCTCTGCAATCACCACCAGATCACGCTTGCCCGACTGGATGAGCTTCTCCAGCAATGGCACAATGTCGGTTGCAGCGGAGATTTTCTTGTCGTGGATCAGTATGTACGGCTCCTCGATCGCGGCTTCCATCCGATCGGGATTTGTGATGAAATACGGGCTGATGTAACCGCGATCGAATTGCATACCCTCGACGTACTCAGTCTCGAACTCCAATCCCTTGGACTCTTCCACGGTGATGACTCCATCTTTGCCGACTTTGTCCATCACCTCGGCGATCAATTTTCCGATCTCCATGTCCTGGGCGGAGATAGCCCCCACGTGGGCTATGTCCTCCTTGGTCTTCATCTCGATGGCCTGATCCTTGATCGCCTTGGAGAGCACCAAGCCTCCCTTCTCCAGCCCGTGCTTCAGAAGCATAGGGTTGGCGCCGGCTGCCACATTCTTCAGCCCCTCGTCCACGATCATTTGGGCGAGGACAGTAGCAGTGGTGGTGCCATCGCCGGCTACATCGTTGGTCTTAGTAGCGGCTTCCTTCAAGAGCTGGGCACCCATGTTCTGGAACGGCTCCTCGAGCTCGATCTCCTTGGCAACAGTCACGCCATCGTGAGTGATCGTAGGGGAGCCCCATTTCTTGTCCAGAGCCACGTTCCTGCCCTTGGGGCCAAGGGTCGTCTTCACGGCGTCCGCAAGAGTGTCCACACCGATTTTGAGATTCCTGCGGGCTTCCTCGGAGAATACCAGTTGCTTTGCCATATTCACACCCTCCTACTTCGGAAATATACCATGGATTACAGAGGCTTTCCGCAAACGTGCGATTCCCGGAACATCGTCGCATCCAAAGGGACGCTCGGTCGGAAACTGGGAACCGGACGTCATCCTTTGTCCACGATCGCCAGCACGTCGCTCTCGCCCATAATCAGATACTTGGTGTCGTCCAGTTTTACCTCGGTTCCAGCATACTTGGCGAAAATAACCGTGTCGCCGATTTTCACGTCCAGCGGCGTCCGCTCCCCGGTTTTGTCGTTCCAGCGACCGGGACCGACGGCGACCACCTCCCCCTGCTGGGGCTTGTCCTTCGCCGTATCGGGCAGGAAAATACCGCTGGGTGTTTTCTCCTCTTTCTCGATAGGCTTCACCACTACCTTGTCTCCAAGCGGTCTTAGAACAACATCCTCACTCATTTTGATCCCCCTTTGTATGTAAAGTCCCTGCCGCAACCACCACGGCATGATACTGTTGGCGTCGGAATATCCAGCAGCGAACCGCAGGACCAAAGGCGGGATGGCGACCGCGCTTTGGCCGAGAACCCACCAACAAATTATGACATTACAACGACCATGACTGCA
>WFSD01000167.1 GCA_015486235.1 Anaerolineae bacterium | reverse complement strand
GTATTAGCCGCTAATACCAGGATGAGTGCAGTGCCAAACTGCGCCAGGTAAAACAATACGTTTCTCCCGAAGATGAGCATTGCCAGCTGGGCCACCACGGTCATTCTTTCCTGCGGGATCACGCGGTAGTGGTTTGCCAGCCACGTTACCCCGAGGAACATCGATACCAGGATCAGCACCATTGTGATCAAGGTCTTTCCGGCGTTGTCCGCCTCCGGTTTCTTGAAAATCGGCACACCATCACTAATTGCCTCGACGCCAGTCAACGCCGTGCATCCAGAGGCAAATGCACGGAGCAACAGGAACATGCTCACATTCTTGGCCTGTGTTCCCCAATTCACGTTCATGGAGGATGGGGGTGTTCCGAAGAAGAACCATTTTGCCAGGCCAAGTCCAATGAGCAGGAACATCGTAGCTATGAAGAAGTAGGTTGGAACCGCGAACACTCGCCCCGACTCTCTCACCCCCCGGAGGTTGATGACGGTGATGGCCCCTATTATCAGGACTGCTATGAGCACTTTGACGTTGAAAAGTATTGGGAATGCCGACGTGATTGCCTCTACGCCTGCGGACGTACTGACCGCCACCGTCAGTACGTAGTCTATCAGCAGTGCAGCGCCTGCTACCAGGCTTGGCAGAGTTCCGAGGTTGTCCTTCGTGACCAGATACGCGCCCCCTCCAGCGGGGTAAGCATGGACGGTTTGGTAGTAGGAGCTTGCCACGATGAGTAGCAAGGCGCTGATCCCTATGGCTATTGGCCACGAAAGGTAGAGGGCGCCGGTACCTGCTATCATCAGTACCCAAAGTATCTCCTCTGTGGCGTATGCTACGGAGGAAAGCGCATCGGAAGAAAGAACAGCCAGCGCCTGTGTGCGTCCCAGGCGCTCGTGACTCATCTGTTCTGTGGGCAACGGTGGGCCTATGAGCCATCGTCGAATGTCGCCAACCATAAAAGATTCTCCCCTCCTGTTCTGTCAATGAGTCTAACTTGTGTTTTCTCAATACCCTGGGCCAGCGTTCAGGCTTATCGGCACCGCTATGTAATTTGTCAGACAGCACCATCTTTTCGATATCCTGAGTAAGGGGGCAGGGCTTGTGCCTGCCCGACGGGCGACCACAGGGGTTCGCCCTCGTTTTTTGAAGGGATACTTCAACTCCGCACACCGAAGCCGCAAAACGCGGAATCCTTGATTCTGGAGGATTGTCTGTGCCTTCGCTCGAGAGCCTCTTCTCCCCTGACCTGCCGAGAAATCTACCATTGGGGTGTGTGGGTGTCAAGTTGGTGAACCTGCGTGGAATGCGAAACAAACCCTGGGGGGCCTGTAGGGCCCCAGGAGCCCCCCTGAACTGTCGTCGGCCTTCATCAACCCCCTTTTGAAGTCGTGATTTGCTCCGGGCGTGTCGAGAAAGCCCGCCGAACGGCTACGGGCTTTTGGTTTGCTTCGACCCCCGCGTTGGGAGAAGGATGGGGCACCTTACCCGGGAGGGCCGACGTGCTTCAGAAATGTCTCGTATCGGGCCTGGAGAGACGTATTTGCCCGTGGGGCAAATACGTCGCCCGCGCCTGGGTCGGGCCAGTTTTCGGGACATCCTGCTGCAAGCCACGCGACCCCGCGCCCGGTTGCTTCTACTTCCGGCGGGCGATGCACCGGCAATCCGGTAAGGTCTGCCAGACGCTGGCACAACCCATCCAGTTGTGAAAGGCCGCCGCCCACGCGGATCCGTTCTACCGACACGCCGATATCTCTCAGCTCATCCAGGTTTGCCCGAAGCATGAACAGCACGCTCTCCGCCACGGCCACGGCGATTTGTGCTCGCGTGCCGTCGCCGACCAGTGTCGGTTCCGGCCCGGATCTCCACCACGGCGATCCCAGGCCGCCGACTGTGTTGATGAATACCGGAGGGTTTTGCTCGCGCTCGAACCACTTCGGAAGGTTCTGGACCACATCCGGGATGTCCCACCGCTCTCTGGCCCACGAGATGGCCGCTCCTGCGCCGTTGACCGTCCCCTCGATGGTGTACTCACTCCAATCAGGGCCGCTCCCGATGATGCTGCTCAGGAGCCTCGGGTGCTGGATGAGATCCCCGCCTGTGGGGACCAGTATGAAGGCGCCCGTGCCCAGGTTCACTATGGCGGTGCCTGGGGATGGACGGCCCAGGGCGTACACGGCAGC
>WFSD01000166.1 GCA_015486235.1 Anaerolineae bacterium | reverse complement strand
TTATCCCTTTCTCGGTGCCGATCCAATACGTTCCGTCGCTGCTCTGAGTTATGCACTGCACGGAGTTGGTGATCAAGCCATCACGTGATGTGAATGACCTCCACAGCGTGGGGGCTGGTGCAAGTGCAGAGGCAGAGGGCGCATGCAAAGCGCTGGAGATGAGCGTTATCGTAAGGAAAAAACTCCAAAGGAACGATCTGATCCGGAACATGCAGTAAACCCCTCTCGTTGCGAACCCCGACTGCCGAAGCCAGCTTCTGATCGGCCCGGAGCGTCCGATGTCATTCCCGAGCACGATATAGATATTCTACTCCATTTCTCGAGATTTGCACAAGACGAAAACTGGCGGGAAAACGAAGTAATTCCTGGGGGCCCCCAGGAATTGCTTCGCTCTCCTTCGGACCCTCTTGCTTGCGGAAGCCCCCCGTTTGTGTTAAAATCTCCACCAGTTTTTGAGAGATGTTGACTTTGGCAAATTGTGGGAAGCCCTGACCTTACGGGGATCACGGGAAAGAAAAACCTGGCGCTTTCTGAGGGTACTGCGACGATGCCTCGACAGGATGGTCTCCGCGAGCGGATGGACATTTCCCCTTTTTCTCGCGAAAATCCCCAGGCAGCACAGGGGAAATGCACGGCATTCCGCGTTGATGGCAATTTGTGTTTGCCAAGGACAATACTGGCGATATCTGAGGCGCGGAAGAGCATGCTTCTGGAGGTGATTCCGTAGACATGGGAGATAACAGTTCGACTTTGACGAAGGTCGGTTCTTGGTTAGAGAAAGGCAATGGTTCTAGAGCGCTTGGAGCTGCCATTGTCGTGCTTTTGGTCGTCAGTCTGTTGATGCCCCCGATCTCGGCGTGGGCCAGGATATCTTCGCTAGGATACACCCCAATCTCTTACGAAGGAGGTAGTGTATCCGATCCGGATGGCACTCAGATAACTTTCCCCGCCGATGGTGTGGCATTGCCCTTCGAGGCGAAGATATCGTCTTTGCCGAGGGTTATTTTTCTGGCAGGGACAGACGTCGGCAAGGAAATGGAGAAAGCTGCCGCCGCAATTCCGCAGAACCTGGTGCTCAAAAGCCCCTTCTACCAGATTTCGATCAGGGGAAAGTCGCCTGGCAAGGTGGTGATTACCGTCCCGATCCCGAATGACTCTGAACCATACGAAACTCTAGATTTATACACATGGGACGGCAAGGAGTGGAAATGGCTGCCCAGCAAACTCATCCGAGAGGACGAGGTGCTGGAAGCAAGACTCGACAAACCGGTTTCTTCTGTCGTGGTCATGCAAACCCCTTCGCAGCCCATGGGAGTCAACCTGTTCGTCCACAGCAATGCCTCCATCCCAAAAGAGGGAAAAGGAACTTTCGCAGCTTTGCTACCTCTCAGTTATGCCCTGAAGGACGACAAGGGGAATATCAAGGAAACATTTTCTCCCGAAAGTCTGACAAAACAGGGAGGAGCAGGGTACTCTGTCTTGCCGGTCATCAGGAACTGGTACGATGCTGGCGCTGTGAGAACGGACCTCGCAGACAACCTACTGAAGCAGGAAAAATCCCAGGACACGCTCATTGGCGCCGCGGTGGACCTCGCGGTCGGGAACCTTTACCCCGGGATCACGCTCGACTTCAGGAACGTCGACAAGAGACTCAGATCAGAGTACACTCATTTCGTGGAGAGAATGGCAGGCAAGCTTCACGAGGCTGGCAAAATCCTGGTCGTGAGAGTCGATTCTCCTCATCAGATCGCTGAGGACAGATTCGAGACTGGCGCTTACGACTGGTACGCCATCGGCCAGGCAGCGGACCTGGTGCAGGTTCCTGCCCCAATCGATCCTACGGCCTACAAGCGCGGAGGACGACTGGATCAGCTCATGATCTGGGCAGTAGGACATGTACCACGACAGAAACTGCAAGTCATCCTGGCAGGGCGGAGCGTGGAGAGGGCAGGAAATTCATTCATCCTTCACTCCTACGAGGAAGTGACCGCGCCGTTCATGGGTCAGGTTGAGGTCGATGGGAAGGCAAAGCCGGGAAGCCGGGCCACCGTCTCGCTGAAGCCGAGCAACATCGTTTCGCCGTTACAGGTGGACCCTGAAATATCCCAAAAGTGGTACAGTTACAAAGATGCCTCCGGCGAGATCAGGACTATCTGGATCGAAGACAGCGCCAGCATGGCGCACAAGCTGGGCATGATCTCGGCGTACAATGTGAACGGTGTGACACTGAGCAACCTGCCGTCGGATGCGCTTGGTGGGAATGCGCCCCTGTTTGCGGCTTTGCAGCATTTCGTCCGCGGAAACCTGGGCAAATCGCAGATAGGCGACGATTTAGGTGTCGCTTTTACCGTCAACGGCCAGAATGGGCAGGTAGCGCATGGGAAAGCGTCACTAGAGGACCCGAAATTCTCCTTCCAGATACCAAAGAACGCCTTATCCCTCGATATCCGGGCAAGTGTAGTGAGCGGAAACCAGCCGTTGGGCACCCCTGTTTCAGTTCCTATGACAATTGCAACGCCGACCCCTCGTCCCACGCCAACGCCTGTCGCCACACCTACCCCCACTCCACCCCCGTATCCGGTGGTCGTCACCAACGAGGCAATCAACTTGCGATCTGGCCCTGGAACCATTTACCCCAGGGTTGGCAAAACTCAGCCGGGCCTAGTGTACCGCATAATGGGCAAAAACAAGCAGGGTTCCTGGTGGGAGATCGAGATGCCCGGCGGGAAGAAAGCATGGATATCGGCGAAATACTCCAATGCTAGCGGCAATTTGAATCAGGTGGCCCTGGAGAAGGAAATCCCGAAGCCTCCGGTCGTACGCCCGGCTTTCGCTCGCGCCCCGGGATTCTTCGGGTACGGCATCCAGGCCCACATGGTGGACAACAACCAGGCACCGAGGGTGATGCAGGCAGTCAAAGACCTGGGATTTGGTTGGGTCAAGCAGCAGGTGGAATGGAAAAGGTTCGAGCCCAACAAAGGCAACTATCAATGGGGACCGTTGGACAACCTCGTCAACGTGGCCAATCAGTACGGCGTCAAAGTGATGCTTAGCGTTGCGAAAGCGCCGAAATGGGCCCGGCCCGGCAATACTGATCTCAGCGTGGAGGGACCTCCGTCCAACCCGCAGGATCTGGCCGATTTCATGAGCGCTCTTGTCAGGCGGTATTGTGGCAGGGTTGGCGCCATAGAAGTCTGGAACGAGCAGAACATCAACTACGAATGGGGCAACGAACCGCCTGATCCTGCCAGATACATAAGCCTGTTGGCTGCATCCTACCGCGCTATCAAGGCTGCCTGCCCTCAGATGATCGTGATCAGCGGAGCTTTGACTCCGGCTGGCGATGTAACCATAGGGGGCCAATGGCGCGCGGTGGACGATGTAAACTATCTGACTGCCATGTACCAACATGGCTTGAGGAACTACTGCGACGCCGTAGGAGCACACCCTAGCGGATTCAATGTGGCTCCGTGGGTTCACGGTGGAGCAGAAGCATGTCAGTTCATCACTCAGAGGAATGCTCGTTTCCGAGGGCCGTGCGACTCACCGCATCACTCCTGGAGTTTCAGAAGCACTATGGAGATGTACCGGAACACCATGGTGCGATTTGGAGATAGCGGCAAGCGCATATGGCCCACGGAGTTCGGCTGGGCATCCAGCCCCAATCCGGCCCCAGGCTACGAGTACGCGGCGGACAATTCCCTGCAAGACCAGGCCGAATGGACCGTAAAAGCCTATCAGATGATGAAATCGTGGGGATGGGTTGGCGTGGCTTTCCTCTGGAACCTGAACTTCAAAGTGGTAGCCCCCGGGTCTGAGATGGGGCAGTGGGGCATAGTTGGGCGCTACTGGGATCCGCTGCCTGCGTACAATGCGCTGAAAGCCATGCCCAAGTAACTGGAATTGTGATCGGAGAGGTGCTTCATCTATCCTCTCCGATTCCATGACAGGAAGGAGTCCTATGAAATTCCCGAAAGCCCTTTCATTGCTGCTGGTTATGTCATTCGTAGTGGCTTCATGCGGCGGCCGCGGCGCCAAGCCAACCCCTACAGAAGCGCCGCAAAGACCGATGGCTACGCTACCCCCACTGCAGCAGCCATCTCCTGCATTTTCTCCTATTGGCAGCCCGACCGCTGTGGCGACCGCCACAGCCAGCACACAACCGACCGCTGTGGCTCCGAAGCAGACTGCTGCCTCCGCCAACGCTCCTTCCACGCCCACACCCAAAGCGGCTACCCCGTCTCCAGAGCCTACCCAGGGAGCCAAGATACCGTTCGGAGATATAATGTCGTCTCCAGATTATGGCATTCACGCGTTTCTGTGGTGGCGGCCGGAGATTGCCGACCGTGATCTTGGATTGATAAAAGATGCCGGGTTCACATGGGTGAAGCAGTGGTTTGCCTGGAAGGATATCGAGGGGGCAGGGAAAGGTATATTCGATTGGTCTCACTCCGATCGAATAGTAAAACAGGTACATGACCAGTTTCGGCTGAAGCTTTTGGCGCGCACCGATGGGTACCCAAAATGGGCAGGTCCTCCTCCCGAAGATGCCCAGGATTATGCGGATTTCGTGTATGCCCTGGCAAACAGATACAAGGGGAAAATACAGGCGTACCAGATTTGGAACGAGCCCAACCTTGCCAGAGAGTGGGGCGGCCACAGGCCAGACCCCGCAGGATATGCCAGGATGCTGAGGCTGGCATATGCCGCCATCAAGAAAGCAGACCCCAATGCCATCGTGATCAGTGCAGGGATGGCTCCCACAGGAACGAATGACAACACCGCTATGCCGGACGATCTTTTCATCGAGAAGATGTACAAAGCTATGGGAAGCAGCAACGGTTATTTCGACATGCTGGGCGTCCATGCCGCGGGCTACAAAGCCCCTCCCGAACTGGCTCCGGCAGCGGCTGCGTCGAACAAAGCGCTCTACGGCGGGGAGCGGTTTTTCTGCTTTCGCCATGTAGAAGACCTGCGCAAGATCATGGTGAAAGAAGGTGATGCAGGCAAGCGAGTAGCCATTCTGGAATTTGGCTGGACCTCCGATCCGATCCATCCGGCGTACAAGTGGCATGCCGTAACGGAGCAGCAGAAAGCAGAGTATATCGTCCGGGCTTTCAAATGGGCCAAAAAGCACTGGACTCCGTGGATAGGGGTTATGACCCTGATCTACATGCCTGATGTGGATTGGACGAAACAGGACGAACAGTATTGGTGGGCTATCACGAGGCCGATGAAAATAGATGAGTGGAAATTGCTGCCTGCCTACATCGAAGTGTGCAAGTATCTAAACTCCGAGAGGGGCCTGGGCAAGTGCCCTTGGGCATCTCGGAACTGAATGTGATAACTTCTCGATAGCCTGCGGAAGCGGATCTAACCTGTTCCGAAAATAGCTCACTGAAAATGCGGACGACATGGAAAGACCAGATCTGGCAGGCGCCATTGGACAGCGATTTCTCAGCAGTATCCCTGCCGAAAAGCAGAGGCTAGGGATCAGAGATTGAGGTTCGGCGGAAGCGCCCTGCGGCAACGAGGCTGACTTCGCACCCCAACCCCTGTCCTCTGAACCCTTGTCTAGTACCGCACAGCAGAGCCTTCATTTGCCGGAAAGATGCGCCTCGCACGAACAACGTTCTGGTCGGCGCCGAATTCATTCGGTGCTACATGGCCACCGCTGCAGGCAGTTCATCGATTCTTCGAAGAGCCCCAGAGTAACCATCGTGCTTTCCCCTCTACGGCGGAAATGGGCTTGCAGGGGTTCTGGTAATCACCGCAGAAGGGATTCGAAGCAATTCCTGGGGGCTACGGGCCCCCAGGAATCCCCAGAACCATTGTTGCTTTTCATCAACCCCAACAGCAAGTAGTGGATCGCTTCAGAAGCGTCGAGAATGCCCATGAAGCGATTTTGGGCTTTCGATTTGCTTCGAAAGCCC
>WFSD01000165.1 GCA_015486235.1 Anaerolineae bacterium | reverse complement strand
TTGTGAGGCCGGGGGAAAACCTCTCGTCCATAGCATCTCGTTATGGGGTGAGTGTGGCTGCGCTCCAGCGTGAAAATGGCATATCTAACCCTGATTTCATTTATGTGGGAGAGAGGTTGAGGATACCCAAAGACGGTGCTAGCTCCGGATCCCCTACTATCGCAAGTGCCCGACAGACACCTGCAGAAGCGCCATCCCACCCGTCTTATGGTTATAGCAGAGGCGGCAAAACTGTTTACGTGGTGCGCCCGGGTGACACGCTATACGGGGTATCTCTCAGATTTGGCGTCTCGGTGGCAGACATCGTGACGGCTAACCACCTGCGAAGCACTCTGATCCGGGTTGGTCAGCACCTCCTGATACCGCGTGGCTATTCTGCACCGCGGTATCGAGTTGCGCCACCCAGGGTTCCCTCCGCGCCCACTCACCACTTTGCACTTTCTGATCCAGGCAGGCTGAGCTCCTATTACGTGGTCAGGCCGGGAGACACACTATATATGCTTGCGCTGAAATTTCATACCACCATCTCCGCCATCAAGACGCTCAACAGGCTGACTGCTGATTGGCTGTACGTAGGACAGCGGCTCAGATTACCGGAGGGCGACGATGTTTACGCGCCATCCGTTCCTGTGGCTACTCGTGTAAGCAGGCTGCCAGCGTCACAGATGCTCCCATCCATGCAGCCTACGGCGGTGCCTATGCCCACCTTTATCCCGGCGCCTGCAGTGACACCGATTGCCTCGCCTACCCCCGCACCTACGCCGACCTTCGACAAACCCACTTCCCCCTATGGAGACGGCAGCGATTGACGTAGTTTCTGGACACCGTTTGAGAGCAATGGCTGTACGATCCCTGGCAGCGGTCAACTGCCAGGGATTTTTCGCGTCAAGGATGATTGGAGAAAGTCCTCGATCCCTCCCATTCCATCAAAGGAGTTTGCATCGTCTCTGGAAAATCTTGTATAATCATTCATGTGTCAGATGCTCAAATCCGATCGCCTGCGGTTCCCCCCGCAGGTTTCATTTTAGAGGCCAGCAGCCGATTGCAGAGAGCCGTCAGCGAGCACGTCAGCACGAGACTGTTGCTATCGGCTGTCGGCTATCATTCGGAGGTTCTCATCATGCTGGACGGAATCAAAGACATCGAACGGAAAGCGCTGGAGGAGCTAGGGGAAGCATCTACTGAGGCAGACCTCGACTCGTGGCGCATCAGGTACCTGGGGCGGAAAGGCGCTTTCACGCAGGTGCTCCGGGGGCTCGGCACGCTGCCCAGGGAGGAACGCCCAGCCGTGGGCAAGGCCGCCAACGAGGCCAAAGCCCGGCTGGAGGAAGCCTACAAAGCGCGGCTGGAGGAAGTGAAGCAGGCGGAACTCCAGCGCGCCATCGCCAGTGAGGCCGTAGATGTCACCCTGCCTGGCAGACCACAGGAGCTTGGGAGGTTGCATCCCAGCACGCAGACCCTCCGAGAAATCATCGACATCTTCGCCCGCATGGGCTTCCAGGTGTACGATGCGCCGGATGTCGAACTAGATGAGTACAACTTCCAGCTCCTCAACATCCCGCCTCACCACCCCGCCAGGGCAATGCAGGACACTTTCTACACAACCGACCCGGGCGTCTTGCTGAGAACTCACACATCGCCGGGGCAAATTCGGGCCATGCGAGAGTTCGCTCCAGAGCCGATCCGGGTCGTCCTACCGGGGAAGTGCTTCCGGTATGAGCAGGTCACCGCACGCTCCGAGTTCATGTTCCACCAGGTGGAAGGGCTGGTGGTGGGCAAGAACATCACCATGGCCGACCTGAAAGGCACCATCGTCAACTTCGTGCGGCAGATGTTCGGGCCGGGGCGAAAACTCCGGTTCCGCAATAGCTACTTCCCATTTGTGGAGCCGGGCGTCGAAGTGGATATGGACTGCATCCTGTGCGGTGGCAAGGGGTGTCGGGTCTGCAAGTACACCGGCTGGCTCGAGATCATGGGCGCGGGGATGGTGCACCCCATGGTGCTGCGAAACGGCGGCTACGATCCGGAGGTCTATTCCGGGTTCGCTTTCGGCATGGGGCCGGAGCGAATCCACATGTTAAAGCACCGCATCGACGACATCCGGTTCTATTTCAGCAACGACGTGCGCTTCCTGGGCCAGATGTGACGCAACCGAGGAGAATCGGGAATGGGTAGGAAATCGTCCACCAGCAAATTTGGCACCACGAGCCGGATAAGCCATGATTCGTCCGCTTACTATGGCTCGCGGCTGTACGCCGAAATGGCGGGGGAAGAAGCGGCCCCTGTGCCGGACAATCCCTTCCCCGCGGATCTGGAGAACACCATCATCCAGAGCAGTTCGGAGAGGATGGACGAAATCCCGGACAATTCCGTCCACCTGATGATCACGTCGCCGCCGTACAACGTGACGAAGGAGTACGATCAGGACCTGTCGCTGACGGAGTACCTGGAGAAGCTGCGGCGGGTGTTCTCGGAGGTGTACCGGGTGCTGGTGCACGGAGGCCGGGCGTGCGTCAACGCCGCCAACCTGGGGCGGAAGCCCTACATCCCGCTGTCCGATTTCGTCTCCCGGATGATGCTGGATATCGGATTCCTGATGCGGGGCGAAATCATCTGGGATAAAGGCGCCGGCGCAGGCGTCTCAATGGCGTGGGGAAGCTGGAAATCCGCATCCAACCCGGTGCTGCGGGATGTTCACGAGTACATCCTGGTCTTCTCTAAGGGCTCGTTTACCAGGAAGAGGACCGAAGGCAAGGCCGACACCATCACCAGAGAGCAGTTCATGGAGTGGACCAAATCCGTGTGGAGGTTCAATCCGGAATCAGCGAGGAAGGTGGGGCATCCGGCTCCGTTCCCAATGGAACTGCCGTACAGGCTGATACAGTTGTTCTCTTTCACCGGCGACATCGTTCTCGACCCGTTCATGGGCAGCGGCACGACAGCCATCGCCGCTCTGGAGTCGGGCCGGAAATACGTGGGGTACGAGATAGACAAAGAGTACGTGAAACTGGCGGAGAAACGGCTCTTCCCGTTCAAGAACCAGTTGAAGCTGGATTTGAGATAGCGAGGTGTCCATCATGGAAACGGTCAAACCCGGAGACGTGTTGGAGCAATTGAGGAAGCTGAAGCCCGAAGTCGCCTCTCTCTACAAAGTGAGGGAGATGGAACTGTTCGGCTCCTTCGTGCGCGGGGAGCAGAAAAGCTCCAGCGACGTGGACATCCTCGTCGAGTTCGAGGAAGGCGCCGACCTGTTCGACATGGTGGGGCTGATGCTCTTCCTGGAAGAAAAGCTGGGACGCAAAGTGGACGTGGTTCCGAAGCGGGCGCTGCGGAAAGAACTGCGGGACGACGTGCTTCGAGAGGCGTTGAGGGTATAAAGTAGGGGTGACCTGTTGTAGGTTAACAAATTGTTCTGACAATGCCGGATTTTCTTGCTCGGAGGCATCCGTGCTGTGCACATCGTTGAACCCGACAATGGGGTGTGT
>WFSD01000164.1 GCA_015486235.1 Anaerolineae bacterium | reverse complement strand
TGCGCTGATCATTCTGTTGTGTCTCACCATGCAATGTGGGGGTGAGCGGACTTACAGTCCGCTCTACAGGCTCACACGGCCCCTTCTCCGTTTGGAAAGTGCGAGCGCTCACAAGCAGCCGCTGGCAGCCCCTCCCTCGCCCACGCGGGTGAAAGCCGCCGGCTTTGCGTTTTCTTGCGATCGCATTCGACGACGTTTCTCCCTTGCTGATTTGCCTACAGCCTCACCGAGATGAGAGGGACGATCATTTCCTGCTCGTCCAGGCCGCCGTGGCGCCCGATTAGTGGATGTCTCGGCCTGGCCCACTCTATCGCCCATCCGCGCCGGGAGAGTGCTACCAGGTTGCCGATTCGATCCTCGTACTCCGGAGGTAGCGGGCCGCCCAGCAGGCCAGATTCCAGCGCATTCTCACGCGATATCACCTCTATCGCCCCGCCGGAAACATGGTGAAGGTATTCACGCACTTCAGCCTCTCGGCCGGGCTTCACGTACAAAGTCGTCGCCCTGGATTCCCACGCTGTAGGCATGGAGAGCGCGCCGTAGAGCGCCGGGTGCTCCTGCACACGGATGGTCTGCTTCTCCAGGATGTCTACGTGCCCATGGTCGGCGACGATCACCAGAAGGGTATCCTGACGCACTTTTCCCGACAGTTTACTGAGAAATTCTTCCTCCAGCGCCCGGCCCATGAGGCGCATTTCCGCATCCCACACCTCGGACGAGGGTCCGTAAGCATGGGAGAGGGTATCCACTGGCGCCCAATACGCCATCAGCAGCGAACGCCTATCATGAGGCAGCTCCTCCGTCATCTGACGCAGGGCAACCGCGAAATCCGAGAGGGCAATGTAGCCCCTGATCCTGTGTGCGCCCCTGGTGTGCATCCGGCTCAGGCAGCTCCCGATGAATCCATGGTAGGTCAGGACGTCCACCGTGACACCCTGAGCCCCCAGCACCACTCCGATGGGGTGAGTCTGAACGAACCCCTCCGGCACCAGGCCGTATTCCTCCATCACGTTTCGCTTTCCATACTCAAACCACGGGCTGAAAGTGATGGTATTGATCACCACGCCGAACTGCTTCAGGTAAAGGTGGTACCCCAACACGCCGTGGAAAGCAGGCGGCCTCCCGGTCCAGATGGTGGTCAGGGCATTGGTGGTGGTGGAAGGAAAGACCGAGGTGATCGGCGTCATGCTACCTCTCTCCAGGATGCGATGCCAGGAGGAATCGGGATTCTCCTCCAGGAACCGCCGGAAGCGCAGGTAGCCAACGCCATCCAGCAGGACGAAAACCACTTTCCGGGCACCCTGCCAGCTCTCGCTGATGTCGGGCGCCAGTGGCGGCATCCCGGGCAGATCAGCCTCCAGAACCGATGCCATTGTGGCGGGAATGCTCGCGATAGAACGCCCGCCGTAGGCTGGCATAACGAACTCCGGCGGCAATCTCTGCAGTGCCTCTGGCCTCTCATCGTAGAGCGCCGCAAATGCCTGTTCCGTCGGTGTCCTCACCTGTACAACATCCTCAACAAAATTTGCTCCAGGAACTCAAGCACGAAAAGCACCACTATTGGTGAGAAATCGAACCCGCCAATAGGCGGGATTATCCGTCTGAAAGGCTCCAACACGGGTTCGGTAAGATCATTCAACAGCCGGACAAACGGGCTGTACGGGTCGACTGGCATCCAGCTAAGCACCACCCGAATGATGATGAGCCAGATCATCCCCTCGAAGAGGAAACGGATGAAGTAGTAAAGAAAAGAACTAGTCATTTTTCGCTTAGATCTCCCAGGTATTTGGATTTCTTGTATGCAGACCAGATGGCTTTGGAAATGACGGTCCTCATCCCTCCTTTTTCGAGCTGGTAGAGGGCTTCAGCTGACGTACCGCCGGGGCTGGTGACCATGTTCCGGAGCACCGCCGGATGCAACCCGCTATTCCTGGCGATGGCCACGGAACCTTCGATAGTCTGAAACACCAATTTCTCCGCAACGCGCCTGGAGAACCCCATGTGAACGCCAGCGTCTATCATCGCCTCCATGAAAAGGAAGACATAGGCAGGCCCTGTACCGCTGAGGGCGGTTGCCATGTCCAGCTTGTCCTCGTCCTCCACGTACACTTCCTCGCCCAACGCACCAAGGATTGCTTTGGCTTGACGGCGCTGTCGCTCGCCAACTGCATCCGTGGCCATCCAGACAGTGATCCCCTTCCCCACCCGTCCCGGTGTATTGGGCATTGCCCTGACAATGGCATCATGGTTCAACCCGCGCTGCATCGCCCCGACGCGGGTTCCGGCGACTATGGAAAGGACCAATGCCTCCGGTCTGATATCTTCCCGTATCTCCTCCATCACCTTCGGCAACACCTGTGGCTTTACGCTGAGGACGACTATGTCCCCTTTGCGGGCGGCCTTCCTGTTGTTGGTGGTCACTTCTATGCCGTATCGCCCCCGGAGGAACTGACCCCGCTCTGCTCTCGGCCCGCTGGCGTAAATCCTGTCCGATGCGAGTAGACGTTGATCCAGCACGCCCTTGATCATCGCCTCCGCCATGTTTCCGGAGCCTATAAAAGAAACTCTCGCTTCTTGCAGCACGTCTCGTTCTCCCCCTTCCGCAAGTATGCACACAACTATACCGCAAACTCTGGCATTTGTGAAGTCCCGCGCCGGGGTGATATTCTGCCTTTCTCCCGAAGCGCTCACAATCCGCCATCCCGTATCCGGGTAGCAAAAGGGGCGAATCAACGAACTTCGCCCATTTGCTCTATTCGCTGACTTGCTTGTTCGCTGATTTCGACCTCGCAACCTCTCCCCGGCTCTCTGACCGCAAGATCAAGTCCGCGTAAGGCCGGCCTGGCAGGCCCCTACAAAACACGCCACTCACGTCCAAAGTTCGGTCACGCTGTTTTGACAACACTACCGGTATGTGCTATCATCACAACGCTTTTTGACAATTGAGTTTCGCTAGACTCATCCAGAGGAGGGGAGGGACCGGCCCTGTGAACCTCCGGCAACCAGGAGCCCAACAGCGGTTCCCCGGTGCCAATTCCGGCAGGCATTGGCCTGGAAGATGAGATATCATCTTTTGAGGGCGCCTGACGGGCGCTTTTTTTCATGTCTTGGGGGATCTGTTCGGGCTGGACGAAAGGATACTCATCGCCGAGAACGAGGAGGTTCAAAACCAGCGAATGAGCAAACCAGGCGAATCAGCGATGAGACTTCCCTTGAGCGGTCCGTTTCGCTTATTCGCTCGTTCGTTGATTCGCCATGCGGGCCCTGCGGTGAGAATCACCCTGAACAGTTACGAGCCACAATCGAATTGGGAGGGAAAGCTCTTGAGCACTGTAATCTCAGGCTCTATAGCCTACGACTACCTGATGCATTTCCCCGGCCATTTCCGGGACTACTTCCTCCTGGATCAGATAGACCGGGTGAGCCTTAGCTTCCTGGTGGACTCCATGCGTCGCCAGAGGGGCGGTGTCGCACCCAATATCGCTTATTCCATGAAACTACTGGGGTGCGATCCACTGATTCTCGGCACCGTCGGCAAGGACTTCGGAGAGTACAAAGCATGGCTCGTTGAACAAGGCCTGGACCTTTCCGGAGTCAGGGAAATCGAGGACGAGTACACAGCCTCTTTCTTCGTCAACACCGACGAGGAAAACAACCAAATAGCGACGTTCTACATCGGAGCCATGGCCCACGCTGTCGATCTCTCCCTCAAAGATGTCCCACGGGAACGGATGGACACAGTCGTGGTCTCACCCAATGCCCCCGAGGCCATGATAAAGCACGCCGGAGAAGCAAAAGAGATAGGCGTTCCCTATGTATACGACCCCAGCCAGCAGGTGGTGCGCTTGAGCAAGGAGGATCTGATCCATGGAATCGAAGGCGCGGAGATACTGATAGTGAACGAATATGAGTACGCCTTGATCAAGAACAAGACCGGCCTTTCCGATGAGGATCTGGTCAAAATGGCCCACGCCGTGATCGTGACCGAGGGTGAGGGCGGCTCTGAGGTCATGGTTGGAAAGGAGCGGATTCAAGTTCCGGCGGCAAAGCCGGAGAAAATAGTCGAGCCCACCGGTGTAGGGGACGCCTACAGGGCCGGCCTGCTGGCCGGGCTTCACCACAATCTTCCATGGGAAGTGTGCGGGCGCCTGGGTAGCCTCGCAGCTGTATATGTGCTGGAGCATACCGGGCCCCAGGAGCATCACTACACCGTTGAAGAGTTCCTGGAACGTTACCGCCGCACCTTCGGCAACGACCCCAGAGTGGATTCGGCATTCGAGCGGGCGACCGTCAGCGGGAGACCGCGGTAGCGGTGAGATTTCGCCGCCGAGGCGCAGAGGCTCAGAACCAGCAAATGGGCAAATCAAGCGGATCAGCGACAAGATTCCCTTGGAGCAGTCCGTTTCGCTGATTTGCTCGTTCGTTGATTCGCCTTGGGGGCTCTGCGGTGGGAAGTCACCCTGAACAGTCACACCATAAAAACGGAGGTACACCAACGACATGGGATTTTCGTATGACGTGAAGGATTTAGCACTGGCCGAAGAAGGCCAGTTGAGGATGGAATGGGCGGAGAAAGAGATGCCTGTCCTCCGGCTGATCAAGAAGCGGTTCGAGGCCGAGAAGCCGCTGAATGGCGTCCGGATCTCGGCCTGTCTCCACGTGACCACGGAGACCGGCAACCTGATGCGCACGCTGAAAGCGGGCGGTGCCAATCTGGCGCTCACTGCATCCAATCCCCTCTCCACCCAGGACGACGTGGCGGCTGCGCTGGTCAAGTACGACGGCATTCCGGTTTTTGCCATCAAAGGCGAGGACAACGAGACCTATTACAAGCACAT
This sequence comes from Anaerolineae bacterium, assembly GCA_015486235.1. GTDB lineage: Bacteria > Chloroflexota > Anaerolineae > S016-19 > S016-19 > S016-19. The sequence goes on along the minus strand of WFSD01000164.1, from coordinate 3,843 downwards.
CCACGCGGCCATAGACCACGCCCCGCAGATCACCATGGACGACGGGGCCGATCTGGTTTCCACACTGCATAAGGACAGGCGTGAAAACCTGCCCAACGTAATCGGTGGCACAGAGGAGACCACGACCGGCGTCATCCGCCTGCGGGCAATGTCCGATCAGGGCGTGCTGGAGTACCCGATCCTGGCGGTGAACGACGCAATGACCAAACATCTTTTCGACAATCGATACGGCACCGGTCAGTCCACCATCGACGGAATCATCCGAGCCACCAATATTCTGCTCGCCGGGAAGCATTTCGTCGTCGGCGGATACGGCTGGTGCAGCCGCGGGATAGCCATGAGGGCATCCGGAATGGGCGCACACGTGATCGTCACTGAAGTGGATCCACTGAAGGCTCTGGAGGCCGTGATGGATGGCTACGAGGTCATGCCGATGACCGAGGCGGCCAAGATCGCTGACATCATCGTATCCGCTGCTGGCGACACGCATGTAGTGGATCGTCGTCACTTCGAGGTGATGAAAGATGGGGCAATCCTGGCTAACTCCGGCCACTTCAACGTGGAGATAAACATCCCCGCGTTGGAGGAGATGGCCATCCGGAAACGCAGGATTCGCAGGTTTCTCGACGAGTACACCCTGTCGGATGGCAGGAGGATCTACCTTATCGGCGAGGGTCGCCTGGTCAACCTGGCAGCAGCGGAGGGACACCCTGCCAGCGTAATGGACATGAGCTTTGCCAACCAGGCACTGGGGGTGGAGTTCCTCAAGAACCGCGTGGACGAGCTGGAGAAAAAAGTCTATCCTGTCCCGCAGCACATAGACAAGGAAATCGCCCGGCTGAAGCTGAAAGCTATGGGTGTGGAAATAGACACCCTCACGCCGGAGCAGGAGAAATATCTGCATTCGTGGCAGTCGGGGACATGAAAGACAGCCGGCCACCATCTATGGATGGCAAAGGCTTGGAACAGTGAAGCACACACACCGACAAACTACCCCGCTTAGACTGCCAAAATCGTCAACGAATCGGTGACAACATACTCGGAAGGCCCGGCTCACCGATTCGTCACAAAAATGGATCAAGGGAGTGAAATGAGCACATTCATGCAGTCACCACAATTCTTTTACACCTCGGAATCGGTAACCGAGGGACATCCGGACAAGGTATGCGATCAGATCTCCGATGCCGTGCTGGACGCGATCATCGCTGACGACCCCGATGCCCGCGTCGCCTGCGAGGTGGCAGCAACCACAGGCCTGGTGGCGGTCATGGGGGAAATCACCACCTCCACTTACGTGGACATCGGCAAGATAGCACGCAATACAATCCGTGACATCGGATATACCAGAGCCAAATATGGATTCGATGCCGACACCTGCGGCGTAGTCGTCTCCATCAAAGAACAATCCAAGGACATCGCACTGGGCGTGGACAAAGCCCTGGAGGCAAAAAGTGGTGAGATGGCCGACGAGAGCATCGAGGCAATTGGGGCAGGCGATCAAGGGATGATGATTGGCTTTGCCTGCACCGAGACGCCGGAGCTAATGCCTCTTTCCATCTCTCTGGCTCACAAGCTGGCAAAGCGGCTGGCGACGGTGAGAAAGGACGACATCCTGCCGTACCTCCGCCCCGACGGCAAGACCCAGGTCACGGTGGAGTATAGCTACGGCAAGCCGAAGCGCGTGGATACCATCGTCGTCTCTGCCCAGCATGCTCCCACTGTCACCCAGAAGCAGATCCGCGCCGATATCATCGAGAATGTGATCCACGCCGTGGTGCCACCGGAGCTCCTGGACGACAATACCAAAATCTACGTGAACCCCACGGGAAGGTTCGTCATCGGTGGACCGATGGGAGATGCAGGCATGACAGGGCGGAAGATCATCGTGGACACCTACGGTGGCGTGGCGCGACACGGCGGAGGAGCTCTATCCGGTAAGGATCCGACGAAAGTGGACCGGTCCGCGTCCTACATGGCCCGGTACGTTGCCAAGAACATCGTGGCCGCGGGGATCGCCGACCGGTTCGAGCTCCAGGTCTCATACGCCATTGGTGTGGCACGCCCGCTCTCCCTGGCGGTGGAGACTTTCGGCACAGGGCACATCCCAGACGAGAAAATCGTCGAGCTGATACGTGAGCATTTCGACATGCGCCCCGCAGCCATCATTCGGGACCTGGACCTACGCAGGCCGATCTACAAGCCGACTGCGGCCTACGGCCACTTCGGCCGGACGGACATCGACGCCCCATGGGAGCGGACGGACAAAGCGGAACTTCTGCGACGCGAGGCGGGGCTGGACTAGCGAGATGCCAATCGTTTCGGGCATGGAGCGCACACGCATGTGCGCTCCTGCCGGATCATGGATTCAGTCGTCGATTCAGGGAGGCAATTGCTCAGCCCCGGCGATACAATTGTCGTCAGAATTGATCGTCATTGTCCGACCGCTACCTCAGGGTATCGAGAGGATACCACCGAGAGAACGCTTTCGGGGCTCCTGAGCCCCGATTTGTTTACAGGGTAACCACTGCATGCACCGGATAAAGCGATACAGCAATAGAAAATTCTATGATACCACCTCCCGCAGATACGTAGCGCTAGAGGGAATAGCACGGATGATCCGAGAGGGAGAGGATGTAGAAGTAGTAGACCACTCCACCGGCAAGGACATCACAGCACAGGTCCTGGCCCAAGTGGTAATGGACCAGCGTCATCTTCCCCTCTCCGTTTCCTTCCTTACGTCCATCATCCGCGGGAGTGGCAGTCTGCTCTCTGACGCGCTGGATACGGCGCTCCTCATTGCCCTTCACCACTCAGAAGTCCCCACCCGTGCTGATCTGAAACGTCTTCATGCCGCGCTGGACGAGGTCGAATCCAAGATCGAGGAAATCGAGCATGAAACGAACCCTCCTGGCGATAGCTCAGATCGAGAGGTACGCGGTGCCAACCGCGTTGACCACGATGGCAAATCGTGATATAGTGACCAATGGCGGTCGGAATCAGGGCATGTCATACAGGAGATTTCGTCGCCCCACCTGCGTGAGATACGCGCGTTCTGGCAAGGTGAAAAAGTGAAATCAAGGAAAGTGCAACTGGAGGTTGCGTTGGCCCTGGCAATTCTGTTGGCAGGGGCGTTGTTCTCTTTCTATTCCACCAGGCAGGCGGTGGAGAACTACAGCGCTCATAAGACGCTGCTGGAAAAGCAGGCCGAGGCAACACGCGAGGCAAATAGGCAGCGATCCCTCCAGGAATCCATGGAATCGAGTAACCTGGAAGCCACGAAGGAGGCGGTAGCTCGCAACGAACTGAACATGGGCCGCTCCGGTGAAAAAGCGGAGGTGGTCATCGAGCCCACGCCAACCCCATCTCCTGGCGCAAAGGAAACACACAAGGAAGCATTTTATTTCTTGGAATGGTGGCACATGCTGACTGGGAAATGATGCAAATGGCCCCGGCGGCTTCCATCAACCCCAATGGTAAATCGTGATTCGCCTCAGGTGCGTCGAGAAGGCTCGCGGGGCAGATCGGGGCTCCCGACTTACTTCGGGAGCCCCCGGCGAGAAAACGAAGCAATTCCTGGGAGGCCCATAGGGCCCCCCAGGAATCAACCTGCCTTCCCGGAGGCTTTCGTCAGCCCCTGGCAAGCCACAGCACAAGCCTTGTATCGAGTGTGAGAGCTCCCGGGAGCGTTCCCGGGCCTTGATTTGCTTCGAAAGGCCCCGGCGGGAGAGCGAAGTAATTCCTGGGGGGCCCATAGGGCCCCCAGGAATCAACCTGCCTTCCTGGAGGCTCCGTCAACCCCTGGCAAGCCACAGCACAAGCCTTGTATCGAGTGTGAGAGTTCCC
>WFSD01000163.1 GCA_015486235.1 Anaerolineae bacterium | reverse complement strand
TACGGACGATGGATGTGACTGGGGAGATATTGTTGCCTGAGGGAGTGGAGATGGTGATGCCTGGTGACAATGTGAATCTGAAAGTGAAGCTGATAGCGCCGGTGGCATTGGAAGAAGGGCAGCGTTTTGCAATTCGTGAGGGTGGACACACAGTTGGCGCAGGCGTCATCACCAAAATCATCGAGTGATGGTGAAACTTCCGAGGGGGTCCTGTGGCTCGATGGTCTCTGGGGCCCCGGATGATACCGAAAGAGGGAGAACATGGTCAGACAGCAGCGCATTCGGATAAAGCTCAAGGCTTTTGATCATCGGGTGCTGGACAAGTCGGTGCGGGATATCGTGCAGACGGCCGAGGAAACGGGCGCTTCAGTGGTTGGGCCTGTACCCCTGCCGACCAGGATCGAGAAATTTACGGTTACTCGATCGCCTTTCATCGACAAGGACTCGCGGGAGCAATTCGAGATCAGGACTCACAAGCGTCTCATCGAGGTCCGGGAGCCGTCCTCGAAGACCATCGAGAGGTTGATGGAGCTTAATCTCCCAGCTGGTGTGGATATCGAAATCAAACTCTAAGGGACTGGGAGATCACATAGCAACAGGTGCGGAAGCGCCTGAGGGATGATGCGGTAGGCCTAGGCCGACAGTCCCCCAAGGAGGAATGATGAAAGGAATTCTAGGCAGGAAGCTTGGTATGACCCAGCTGATACTGGACAACGGGGAAGTTGTCCCCGTGACCATAATTCAGGCTGGGCCTTGCTATGTTACGCAAGTGCGCAAACCTGGTGTGGATGGTTATGCGGCGGTGCAGCTTGGCTTCCAGGAGGTCCCGGAATGGAAACTGACCCGCCCTGCCCTGATACGGTTGAGGAAAAATGGTTTGCCTCCTTTGAAAGTGCTGCGAGAGTTCCGCCTGAGCGATTCTGAGAGCGATAGTTTCGAGATCGGTCAGCAGATTACCGTGGATATCTTCAAGGAAGGCGAGCGGGTTGATGTCTCCGGCACTTCCAAGGGCCGAGGGTTTCAGGGTGGCGTCAGGCGGCATGGTTTTAGCGGTGGGCCTAAGACTCACGGGCAGTCCGACCGTTGGCGTGCTCCTGGTTCCATTGGATCTGGTACCACGCCGGGCCGGGTTTACAAAGGGACCCGCATGGCTGGACACATGGGAAGCGCACGCGTTACAGTGCAGAACCTGCAGGTGGTGAAAGTCGACGCCGAGAAAGGCGTCCTGGCGGTGAAAGGTGCCGTGCCTGGTTCGAGGAACGGCTTGTTGATCATCCGGGGAGCTCGGAAGCAAGGGTAGGAGAGTGGTGAAGATGCAAATGCCAGTTTTCAACATTGATGGCGAGAAAGTCGGCGAAGCCGATCTCCCGGAGAGCATATTCAGCGCGCCGGTGAACGAGGCTGTGATGCACCAGGCACTGGTCCGACAGCTTGCCAATGCCCGTCTGGGCACTCACAAGACGAAAGGTAGAAGCGAAGTCAGAGGCGGAGGCAGGAAACCGTGGCGGCAAAAAGGTACAGGTCGGGCCCGCCAGGGGTCTATCAGGGCGCCCCAATGGAAGGGCGGCGGCACAGTTTTCGGCCCGCAGCCACGGTCGTACAGGAAGGATATGCCGAAGAAGATGCGCCATTTGGCACTCCGCTCGGCCCTTACCGTGAAAGCCGAAGAAGGGCAGATTGTCTTGCTGGACGATGTGAGTCGGGTGCCCCCGAAAACCAGGGAGATGGCCGCTCTCCTCTACGGCTTGAATGTGGAAGGGAGCGCACTGGTGTTGATCAATGGGGGGAGGGCATCGTACGAGAATGTCTATCGGGCGGCGCGTAACCTTCCCGGTGTCGAGACCCTGCACGCAAAATACCTGAACGTCCGGGATATCCTCGAGTTCGACACTTTGATCATCCCGCTGGATGCCCTCGAGGCAATCACGGATGTCCTGGGGTAGGGAGGGAGCCAGAATGAATGTTTACGAAGTCCTGAAAAGGCCCATAATGGGCGAAAAGGCAGACCACCTGCAGGACGAGTACAACCAATATGTCTTCGAGGTTGACAAGCGTGCTAACAAGAGGATGGTGAAGGAAGCCATAGAGAAAGTTTTCGAGGTCCATGTGGTGGATGTGCGGGTCATCAACATGCCTTCCAAGCGAAAGCGATATGGGAGGCGGATATCCGTGCGGAAGCCGGGGTGGAAGAAAGCGATCATAACCCTGGAACCTGATGAGTCCATCACCATATTCGAAGGCGTGTAATTTGCGTAATTTGTGTAGCTTTGTGCAATTCGTGTGGCTCTGTGCAGTTCGTGTAGCTCTGTGCAGTTCGTGTAGCTTTGTGCAATTCGTGCAGCGTTGTGCAATTTGTGTAGCTCTGTGTAGTTCGTGCAGTTTTGTGCAATTCGTGCAGTTTCGTGTAACTCGTGTAGCTTTGTGCAATTCGTGTAATTCGTGTAATTCGTGGTTGCAATATTCGTGGTTGCAGGGGCGGGCGGCCAAAAAGCAAGCGAGTATCGCCCGCCGACCGGCTGGATGGCCGGCATCAAGCTTGCGGAGTAAAGTGACATGGGAATCAAAGTTTACAAGCCAACGTCGCCCGGCCGGCGTGGGATGAGCGTTTCCACGTTCGAGGAGATCACAAAAGCCGAGCCTGAGCGTTCCTTGCTCATTTCGACGAAGAGAGGCTCTGGCCACAACAACCAGGGGCGGATCACTATCCGGCAGCGGGGCAGCGGGCACAAGCGACGCTATCGCATCATCGATTTCCGCCGTGATAAAGTTGGAGTCCCGGCAAGGGTCGCTTCCATTGAGTACGATCCTAATCGTAGCGCCCGCATAGCTCTCCTCTCGTATGTCGATGGCGAGAAACGTTACATCCTGGCCCCGCTGGAGGTAAGCGTGGGGGACACATTGATGTCCGGACCGGAAGCCGAGATCAAGCCGGGGAATGCCTTGCCATTGGACAATATCCCGTTGGGCACCATGATTCACAACATTGAGCTCTATCCTGGCAGGGGAGGGCAGTTGGTGCGCTCCGCGGGAACCGCAGCGCAACTTTTGGCGAAAGAAGGGCCATACGTCCACATCCGCCTGCCAAGCGGTGAGGTGCGTCTGGTGGATCGTCGTTGCATGGCTACCATCGGGCAGGTATCCAACCCGGACCATGCCAACATCAAACTCGGAAAGGCTGGCCGGAAGCGGTGGCTGGGTCGCAGGCCGGAGGTCCGTGGATCTGCCATGGACCCTGCTTCGCATCCCCATGGCGGCGGTGAAGGGCGTTCGCCCATTGGCATGCCGGGGCCGAAGACCCCCTGGGGCAAGCCTGCTTTGGGTTACAAGACCAGGCGGCGCAAGACCACAGATAAGTTTATCGTACGGCGCCGTAGCAAGAAGAGCCGGTAAGGAGGAGGATAGCGATGTCACGATCTTTGAAAAAGGGGCCATACGTGGATCCCAAACTGCTGCGAAAAATTGAAGAGATGAACCGTAGCGGAAACAAGAAAGTTATCCGCACATGGTCTCGGGCTTCCACTATTTTCCCGCAGATGGTGGGGCATACGATCGCTGTCCATAACGGACGCCGCCACATCCCGGTTTACATCACCGAGAATATGGTCGGCCATAAGCTAGGTGAGTTCGCGCCAACCCGCTTCTTCAGAGGCCATATAGTCAAAGGGAGGAGGGAGTAGACATGGAAGTCCGGGCCGTGAGCAAGTATGTGGGCATCTCACCTTTGAAGGCACGCCTGGTTATAAACGAGATCCGCGGTCTGCCTGTGGATGAGGCATTGGCACAGTTGCGGTTCATGCCTCAGGGCGCCGTCAAACCCATTACCAAGGTGCTTAACTCCGCTATCAAGAATGCGGAAGAGAATTTCGGACTGTCGCGGGAGGACCTGTACATCGAACGCATATACGCGGACGAGGCTCCAACCCGCAAGTGGCGTCGGTTTGGCGCACGCGGTCGGTTCAAGCCGATATTGCGCCGCTCTTCCCACATCACCGTGGTGTTGGACGAAAGACTGTGAGCTGAAAAGGAGGAGATGCTTTGGGGCGAAAAGTTCATCCTATTGGCTTCCGCATTGGAGTCATCAGGACATGGGATTCCCGCTGGTACGCGGAGGGAACCGAATACGTCAAGAATCTGGAGGAGGATCGGAAGATCCGAGCACTGATCAGGGACGAGTTAAAAGGGGCGGGGGTCTCTCGCATCGAGATAGACCGCTACCCGACGCGGATAGAGGTTACCATTCATTCTTCCAGGCCCGGAATCGTAATCGGGAAGAAAGGTGTAACCGTAAACAAGCTCAGGGATAAACTGGCTGAACTCACCGGAAAGCGGATCAAGGTGGAGGCCAAGGAGATTCAGAGGCCCGAGCTGGACGCGTATCTGGTTGCTGAGAGTATAGCTGAGCAGATGGAACGCCGTGTTTCCTACCGACGAGCAATGAAGCAAGCAGTCGATCGTGCCATGCGTGGTGGGGCAAAGGGAATTATGGTAACTTGCTCAGGGCGTCTGGCTGGCGCGGAGATGGCCCGCAGCGTCACCGCTCGCGATGGCCGGGTGCCCAGACATACGCTGCGCGCCGACATCGATTACGCGAAGACAGAAGCGCTTACAACTTACGGTCGTATCGGGGTCAAGGTCTGGATATACAGAGGCGATGTCTTCCAGGAAAAAGCGCCCGAGGAAACAGAAAATGTTTCCAGTTATGCCTGACCAGCGGCCGGTAATCAGGAGTTGATGACGATGTTGATGCCAAAAAGAGTCAAGTATCGAAAGGCCCATCGCGGGCGGATGAGGGGGAAGGCGTATCGGGGTTCTACTATAGTTTTTGGCGAATACGCACTGCAGGCGCTAGAACCCTACTGGATTACCAGCCGCCAGATCGAGGCTGCACGCCGCGCTATCGTCCGGTACGTCCGTCGCGGTGGCAAGCTTTGGATTCGTATCTTTCCAGACAAACCCGTGACGGCCAAAGCTGCCGAGACCCGCATGGGCAGTGGCAAGGGGAACGTGGATCACTGGGTTGCAGTGGTCAAGCCGGGTAGGATTCTCTTCGAGATATCCGGCGTGACCGAGGAGCAAGCTATGGAGGCTATGCGGCTGGCATCGCACAAGCTCCCTATCCACACCCGGTTTATCTCCAGAACTGAACTGGAGGGTGAGGGAGGTGAGGAATGAAAGCGAGTGAACTCCGTCAGATGACGAGGGAGGAGATCCTTCACCGCCTGGATGAGGCGTACCAGGAGCTGATGAACCTTCGCTTCCAGAAAAGCTTTGGGCAGCTCAAGGATTCCAATCGTCCCAGATCTCTGCGCAAGGATATCGCGAGGATGAAAACCACCCTGCGGGAGATGGAGCTGATTGGCTGGGAAGAGGAGGAGGCTAGATGAAGGGCGGGCGTAAGACATTGGTGGGCCGCGTGGTAAGCGCCAAGATGGACAAGACCGTGGTAGTGGAAGTGGTGCGGGCAAAGCCTCATCCTATTTACGGCAAGGTTGTGCGTCACCACAAACGCTACAAAGCACACGACGAAGAAAATAAATGCCGGGAAGGGGATGTGGTCCGCATCCTCGAAAGCCGCCCCCTCAGCAAGGAAAAGCGCTGGGTGGTAGTGGAGACCCTTTCCCGCGAGTGAGGGAGTGAAGAGATGATTCAGCAGGAGAGCAGGCTGAAAATTGCGGATAACACTGGCGCAAAGGAGATCCTGGTCATCCGCGTGATGGGCGGGAGTACCCGGAGGTACGGGTACATTGGGGATGTTGTGGTGGGGACTGTCAAGCAGGCCGCACCCAACTCTGCTGTCAAAAAAGGGGATATCGTCCGAGCGGTGATCGTGCGCACGTCCCATAAGTATCGTCGTAGGGACGGCTCCTACATCAGGTTCGACGATAGTGCAGCTGTCATCATAGATAACTACAAGTACCCGAGAGGTACCCGCATTTTCGGACCGGTGGCCAGAGAGCTCAGGGAGAAAGGCTTCATGCGCATCGTCTCGCTGGCTCCAGAGGTGTTATAGGAGGTTTTCAGATGCGGATTCGCAAGGGTGATACAGTAGAGATCTTGAGCGGTGACGAGAAAGGAAAACGGGGAGAGGTGAAAGAGGTGATCCCCGGTCGCCCTAACCCGAAGAACATGGGTAAGGCCCGGAGCAAAGATCGTGTGGTCGTCGCCGGAATTAATCTGATAAAGAAGCATCAGCGCCGTACTGGCAATGTGAGCACCCAGGCGGGTATCATCGAGCGGGAAGCGTCTATGTTTGCTTCTAAAGTCGCGTTGGTCTGCCCCCATTGTGGGAGACCCACAAGGGTTGGATACCATTTCATGCCCGATGGCAGCAAAGTCCGCTATTGCAAGAAGTGCGGCGAAGTGATTGGTTAAGGTGAGGTGTAGCTGATGGCAGAGGTGCTACCGAGATTGAAAGCCAGATATCGTGAGGAAGTCGTCCCCGCGATGATGGAGGAGTTCGGTTACAAGAACGTGTGGCGGGTGCCCCGGATCACCAAAGTGGTGGTTAACATCGGTCTTGGAGAGGCGTTGCAGAATTCCAAAGCCCTGGATGCTGCTTTGAATGACATGGCGGTCATCACGGGGCAGAAAGGGATCGTCACCAGGGCACGGAAGTCTATCGCTGCGTTCAAGTTGCGGGAAGGAAACCCTATCGGGGTCAAGGTGACGCTGCGTGGGAACCGGATGTACGATTTCCTGGACAGGGTGATGAATATCGCATTGCCTCGGCAGCGCGATTTCAGGGGGGTATCACCGGATGCTTTCGACGGCCGCGGGAACTACACTCTGGGCTTGCCGGAGCAACTGGCGTTCCCGGAGATCGACTACGACAAAGTGGACAAAGCTCGTGGCCTGGAGATCACTATTGTGACCACGGCGGAGAGTGATGAAGAAGGACGTGAGTTGCTCAGGTTCCTGGGCATGCCGTTCGGGAGAGGCTTAGGAGGTTGATCTGTGGCTAAGAAAAGTATGATTGCCCGAGAGAAACGTCGGAAGTACAAGGTGCAGGAGCGAAACCGTTGCAAAGTTTGTGGCAGGTCTCGCGGCTACATCAGGCGCTTTGGCATGTGCCGCATTTGTTTCCGTGAGGCGGCGCTGAAAGGCGAGATCGCTGGCGTTACCAAGTCCAGTTGGTAAGTGAGCCTGCCCGGGGTAGGTCGGGTGCCATAAAACTGGAGCCATCCGATACCGCCCGCGGAGCCAGAAAAAAGTGGAGTGATTGCTTATGATGACGGATCCTATTGCGGACATGTTGACCCGCATTCGCAACGCGGCTATGACCCGCAAGCGAAGGGTTTCGATGCCCAGTTCGAAGATGAAGCTGGCCATTGCCAGGATATTAAAAGAAGAGGGTTTCATCCAGCACTACGACGTAACGAACGAGAAACCGCAGCCACAGTTGCGCATTGTGCTGCGGTACGACCGGGAGAAGCAGCCCGTTATCACGAACCTGAAGCGGGTAAGCAAGCCTGGCCGACGCATTTACGTCAAGCACGATGAGATCCCGTGGGTGCTGAGTGGCATGGGGATAGCCATCCTGTCCACGCCCGAGGGCGTCCTTTCCGACAGGAAGGCCAGAAAGTCTGGCGTCGGCGGCGAAGTCGTCTGTTATGTCTGGTGAGGAGGGTTTACAGTGTCTCGAATAGGGAAAACGCCTGTGCTCATCCCGCCAGGGGTGGAGGTGAAAGTAGGGGCCGGCAATGAGGTGGTGGTGAAAGGGCCACGGGGAGATCTCCGCTGGACTTTCGATCCCGGCCTGACAATCAAGCAGGAGGGGGATCAGGTCGTCGTTTCCAGGCCAAACGACAGCAGAACTTACCGGGCCCTGCACGGCCTTACCCGTGCCCTGATCGCTAACATGGTCGCCGGCGTCAGCAAAGGATTCCAGAAAAAGCTGGAAATCGTCGGCGTGGGGTACCGCGCCCAGATGGACGGGGACACTTTGGTGATCAGCGTTGGCTATTCCAGCCCTGTGAGGGTGGTGCCCAGGCCCGGCATCAAGCTCAGCGTTGACAAGTCGGCGCGGGTCATCGCTGTGGATGGGAACGACAAAGCCATGGTGGGGCAGACCGCCGCTGAGATCCGGAAGATCAGACCACCCGAACCGTACAAAGGGAAGGGGATCCGTTACGTTGGCGAGCACATCCGGATGAAAGCGGGCAAGGCCGGCAAGAAGTGAGAGAGACTCACCGCGGAGTACGCGGGGAGAGAGCCGATAGCCGTTAGCCGGCAGCCGTTAGCTTTTGCGAAAATCCTGTTGCTATCGGCTTACGGCTGACTGCTAACTGCTAACTGCTAACTGCTAACGGCTTTTTGAGGGGCTCTGCGGTGAAGAATGCTTTTCAGGGGTGTTTAGGCTAACCAGGGGGTTTGGCCTGGGAAATTTTCATGGAGGTGGAAGCGCGATGGCTCGATCGAGCCGAAGTGAAGCCCGCAGGAAGCGGCATCTTCGTGTGCGCAAGCGGGTGTTCGGTACCCCTGAGCGCCCACGTCTGAATGTGTTTCGAAGCTCGAGGCACATTTATGCTCAGGTAATCGATGACGTGGAGGGGAAGACTCTGGTGTCTGCATCCACGCTTGATCCTGAAATCAGAGGGGCAATGGAAGGGAAGAAGAAAACAGAGCAGGCTAAAGAGGTTGGCAAGCTTGTAGCGAAGCGGGCTTTGTCCCTGGGGATGAAGCAGATGGTCTTCGACCGCGGCGGCTACAAGTTTCACGGCAGGGTGAAAGCCCTGGCCGATGCGGCCCGCGAAGCCGGTTTGGATTTCTGAGGCGAGGGAGTGTAGATGGCTAACGAACAGGAAAGTTTTGGATTCGAGGAACAGGCTGAACTCGACGAGCGGGTAGTTCACATTGCCCGGACGGCAAAAGTCCTCAAGGGTGGCCGTCGCTTTCATTTCCGCGCCCTGGTTGTCGTGGGCGATCACAACGGCAGCGTGGGCGTTGGGATTGGAAAGGCCGGTGAGGTGCCCGAGGCAATTCGGAAAGGAAGCGAGCAAGCCCGCAGAAACATGAAAAAAGTCAACCTTCTGGGCACAACTATCCCTCACCCAGTCATCGCCGACTTCGGGGCGGCTAAGGTGTTGCTGAAGCCCGCCTCTCCTGGTACCGGCGTTATCGCTGGTGGCGGAGTCCGCGCTGTCCTGGAAGCTGCCGGCGCTAAGGACGTGCTGACCAAGTCACTGGGCAGTTCCAACGTGCTCAATGTGGTTCAGGCCACTATGAAGGCGCTGGGGCAGTTGAAGGATATGGAAGTCGAGGCAAAACGCCGCGGCAAGCCTGTGGAGATGGTCACGCCGTCTTTCTGGAGGAAGGGGCGAAATGGTTGAGAAGTTCCTTCGAATAAAACTGGTGAAGAGTCCCATCGGACGGAAGAAGGATCAGAAAGCCACGGTGCGGGCCCTCGGGCTGAGGCACCTGCAAGATGAAGTGGTGAAGAAAGATACGCCTGTGATAAGGGGGATGGTGAACAAGGTTGCCCACCTGTTGCAGGTCGAAGAGGTTTCTGGGGAGGGGTGAGTGCTATGAAATTGCATGACCTGAGACCCGCTCCCGGCAGCAAGCGGCGGAAGAGCAGGGTCGGCCGCGGTATCTCTGCAGGAAAGGGGAAGACTGCTGGCAGGGGCACCAAAGGCCAGAATGCCCGAAGCGGTGGCGGCGTGCGTCCTTACTTCGAGGGCGGACAGTTGCCTTTCGTCCGCAGGCTGCCTTTCAGGCGGGGCTTTACCAATATCTGGCGTGTGGAATATGCCGAGGTGAACCTGGGAAGACTGGCGGAACTGTTCCCACCTGAAAGCGAAGTCACGCCGGAGGCGCTGGCAGAGCGTGGTGTGATCAAGTCCACGAAGTACCCCGTGGTAATCCTTGGAAACGGCGATCTGATCCATCCACTCACGGTGAAAGCCCATCGTTTTTCCAGGAGTGCCAAAGAGAAAATCATCGCTGCAGGCGGATCAGTAGAAAAACTGCCGTTGCCCTGAGGGAGGTTGCTGATGCTTGATGCTATGCGCAACGCCATGAGGTTGCCGGATCTTCGGAAGAAGATCCTGTACACCCTCTTCATCCTGGCCATCTACCGGCTGGCTGCTCATATCCCCGTCCCTGGGGTGAATGCCACCCGGCTGGCTCAGGTGTTTGCCAACAGCCAGTTGCTGGGAATGCTGGATATGTTCTCCGGCGGCGCTATGTCCAGTTTCTCGGTGATGGCAATGGGGGTGTATCCGTACATCACATCCTCCATCATCATGCAGTTGTTGATGCCCATTATTCCGCAACTGGAGGCGCTCTCCAAGGAGGGTGAGTCTGGCAGGGAAAAGATCAACATGTACACCAACTACCTGACGATCCCGCTGGCAGTCCTGCAGGGTTTTGGGCAGTCGGCGCTGCTGGCGCAGCAGGGCGTGCTGACCAGGTTCAGCCTCACCAGCTATCCGCTGGAAACATTCACGACCATCACAGTCTTGACCGCTGGAACCGCTTTCGCCATGTGGCTCGGCGAACTGATCACCCAGGAAGGAATCGGAAACGGCGTCTCCATTATCATCTTCGGCGGCATCGTGGCGAGAGTCCCACAGCGTCTGGGGCAGCTCGTGGTTCAGAACCCATGGGCACTCGTTGTGATCGTGCTGATCACCGTTATCACGGTGGTGGCCATCGTAGTGGTGGAGCAGGGAGAGCGCAGAATCCCGGTTCAGTATGGGAAACGGGTTCGGACCATCAGAGGCAACCGGTTGATGATGGTCGGCGGGCAAAGCACGCATGTGCCGTTGCGGGTGAATTCCGCAGGCATGATCCCGCTGATCTTCGCCCAAAGCATTTTGATCTTCCCTGGCACGGTGGCGAGCTACTTCCAGTACTCTTCGGCTAAGTGGCTTGCCGATATTGCCAACGGGACGGTGAGCCTTTTCAACGTGGGCAGTGCTTTCTACTGGATATCATATTTCTTGTTGGTGGTCGGGTTTACTTACTTCTACACCGACGTGATCTTCCGTGAGCAGAACCTGCCGGAGACTTTGCAAAAGCAGGGCGGATTCATACCGGGTATCCGTCCCGGAAGGAAAACAGAGGATTATCTGAACAGAGTGCTCAGCCGAGTCACTTTGGTAGGCGCTGTTTACCTGGGCCTTGTGGCAATCCTCCCGTGGTTCGTTCGTGGGGTGGTCAATGCTCCTATCATGCTGATGACCAGCGCTGGCTTGCTGATCGTCGTCGGTGTGGTCCTCGATACGATGAGGCAATTGGAGGCCCAGCTTCTGATGCGTCAGTACGAGGGATTCTTGAGATAAGCAGGTGTCGGGTGTCTTGGGACAGATCAGGGGGAAAACAATGGACGACGGCAGTCCTCTTTTCCTTGTTTTGTTGGGTGCTCCGGGAGCCGGGAAAGGCACCCAGGCCCGGATGCTGAGCGAGAAATGGGGGATACCACAGGTATCCACCGGGGATATCTTTCGCGGGAACCTTGAGAGCGAGACTGAGCTTGGCCTGCTGGCGAAGCAGTACATGGAGAAAGGGGAGTTGGTCCCGGATGAGGTGACCATAGGCATGGTGCAGGAGCGGCTTTCCCATTCAGATTGTGCCAGAGGGGCGATTCTGGATGGTTTCCCCAGGAATATACCGCAGGCAAGGGCTCTGGACGATATCTTGAAGGAAAAAGGCACCTCCCTGCGGTTCGTGCCGTACATCAAGGTGTCGGATGAAGTCCTTTTGGCCAGGCTTTCCGGGCGGTGGATATGCCGACAGTGTGGTGCTGTTTACCATATGTTGTACAACCCGCCGAAAGTGCCGGGTAAATGTGATATCTGCGGCGGCGAGCTTTACCAGCGTCCGGATGACAGGCCGGAAGTTGCAAAAAATCGCCTCAAGGTGTATTTTGAGCAAACCGCGCCGTTGATCGAGTACTATCGCCAGCGCGGTTTGCTGGTTGAGATAGATGGAGAGCAGGAAATCGAGGGGGTTCAGGTGGCCTTGGAGGCGGCCATAAAATCGCATGATTGTCCTTAAAGCTAAGTATGAGCTGGAATTGATGCGCCATGCAGGGCACATCGTGGGCATGGTGCTGGACGCCATGCGGGATGCCGTCAAACCAGGGGTGAGCACGGCGGAGCTCAACGATTTGGCGGAGAAGATTATCGCCAGAGAAGGGGCAAAGCCCGCTTTCAAGGGATACGCCGGGTTCCCGGCGACCATATGCGCTTCGATCAACACCGAGATGGTGCATGGGATACCCTCTCGCAAGAGGGTGCTCAAGGAGAGCGACATCGTCTCGGTGGACGTCGGTTCGATTTACAAGGGCTGGTATGGCGACGCCGCCATCACGCTGCCGGTGGGGAAGATCTCGCCGGATGCGCAGCGTCTCTTGGACGTTACCAAAGGTAGCCTGGAGGCTGGTATAGCGAACGCCGTCGCTGGAGGGCATCTGGGAGACATCTCTGCGGCCGTTCAGAACTACGTGGAGTCCAACGGGTTTGCCGTGATCCGCGAGTACACCGGGCACGGGATAGGCCGTAAATTGCATGAGGATCCTCAGGTGCTGAACTACGGTCGTCCAGGAACGGGGGTGCGGCTGCGGCCGGGGATGACCATAGCCATAGAGCCTATGGTTTCTGCCGGTTCCTACGAAACCCGCGTTCTCGAAGATGGCTGGACGGTGGTCATCGCCGATGGCAGCCTTTCTGCCCATTTCGAGCATACCATCGCCATCACCGAGAACGGGCCGGAGATTTTTACGAAGTAGCGTTCAGGCAGCGCGGACGGGGAGAAGGATTCACCGCTGAGCATGCAGGGAGTCGAAATCAGCGAATCGGCGAATCAAGCGAATCATCGGTGGGACTTCCCTGGGGCGGTTCGTTTCGCTGATTCGCTCGTTCGTTGATTCGTTGCGGCGGGCTCTGCGGTGAGGAGGCTCTGCCGGAATGGCTGCCATCGCTTAAACAATTATCAAAAGAGGAGGTTATCATGAAGGTGCGACCTTCTGTGAAGAAGATGTGTGATAAATGTAAAATCGTCCGCAGGCATGGGAAGGTATACGTGATATGTGAGAATCCCAAGCACAAGCAGCGGCAGGGGTAACGACAAAGAGGAGGTCGGTTTATGGCTCGTATAGCTGGCGTTGATCTGCCTCGCGACAAGCGGGTAGAGGCAGCTCTCACGTACATCTACGGTATTGGATCTTCTCGTAGCCGAGAGATCCTGCAAGGGACGGGAATCAGCCCCGATACCCGGGTGAAGGACCTCGCCGAGTCGGAAATTGCCCGCCTGAGGGAGTTTATCGACCGGAATTACAGGGTCGAGGGTGATCTGAGGCGTGAGATCACTATGAACATCAAGCGGTTGATCGAGATTGGAAGCTACCGAGGGGTGCGTCATCGCCACGACCTGCCGGTGCGTGGGCAGCGAACCCGTACCAATGCCCGCACGCGTCGCGGCCCGCGCAAGACAGTGCCTGGGCGGAAGAGGGCTCGCGGGAAGAAATGATCTCGAAGGATATTCACCGCCGAGAGAGCGGAGAGTCAAAACCGGCGAATCAGCGGTGAAACTTCCCTTGAGCGGTCCGTTCCACCGATCCGCTCATTCGTTGATTCGTTGTGGCGGACTCTGCGGTGAGAAAGCCCATCTTAGAAAAGATGCTATCAGGCTGAACGGTTACGGAAACCGACGGAGAAATGTAGATCATCAGGAGGTATTATGGCCAGACAAAAAAGGGGGGCTTCTCGTCGTGGAAAGCGTCGAGAGAAAAGGCTGGTGCCTCGAGCTCAAGCGCACATCCAGGCGACTTTCAACAATACGATCATAACGCTGACCGACCAGGAAGGGGATGCGCTGACATGGGTCAGTGCTGGGTCGGTGGGGTTCAAAGGGGCCCGCAAGAGTACACCCTACGCGGCTCAGTTGGCCGCCCAGCGGATCGTGAAAGATGCAGGGTCCTTTGGTGTGCAGGAAGTGGATGTGTACGTCAAGGGCCCTGGCCCGGGGCGTGAGGCTGCTATACGGGCTATGCAGGCCGCGGGGATGTCGGTTCGGTCTATCACGGATGTGACCCCCATCCCCCATAACGGCTGCAGGCCACCCAAGAAGCGGCGTGTTTGATCGTTGGAAAGTATGCCAGCAGCGAGGACGAGGTAATTCTCACCGCCGAGGAAGCGAAGGTTCAAAACCAGCGAATGGGCGAATCAGCGATAAGATTCCCCCGGAGCAGTTCGTCTCGCTGATTTGTTCATTCGTTGATTCGCTATGCGGGCTCTGCGGTGATAAATTACCCCTGAACAGTTATTGAAGAAGAGGAGTCAGCACCGCGGTGGTGTGTGGTGCTACCTGGAGTTTGACGAGGAGAGAAGATGGCGCGTTATACCGGAGCAGTGTGCAAGCTGTGCCGTCGCGAGGGCGAGAAATTATTTTTGAAAGGCGAGAAGTGCTTCACCAACTGCCCGTTGGACAAGCGCAACTACCCGCCTGGGGAGCACGGCAAGAGAGGGGCAGGCAGGCGTAGGAAAATCTCCGACTTCGGCCGCCAGCTCCGTGAGAAGCAGAAAGCTCGCCGGATTTACGGCGTCCTGGAGCGGCAGTTCCGCCGGTATTTCCGGCAGGCACAGAAGAAGAAAGGCATGACCGGCGCTATGCTTTTGATCTTGCTGGAGCGGCGCCTGGACAACGTGGTATATCGTCTCGGCCTGGCGAGATCTCGATCCGAGGGCAGGCAGATCGTAAGGCATGGCCATATTGCCGTCAACGGTCGCAAGGTGAATATCCCATCCTATCTGGTGAAAGCGGGCGACGTGGTCACCGTTCTCCCTTCCAGCCGGAAGAAAACTCATTTCAAATCCCTGGCTGAGAAACTTGGGGAGCGCGGCGTGCCCGAATGGCTTTCCCTGGATGCCGAGTCTATGAGCGGAAAGGTGCTGGATTATCCTTCTCGGGAGCAAATAGATGTACCCGTCAACGAGCAGTTGATTGTGGAATACTACAGCCGCTGATGTTACGCTTGGCGCACCGAGGTGGGGGTTGGAATTATGACTTCCAACTGGCTTTGGTGGGTGGTGTCAGTAGCATCAGGCCAGGAGGTATCTGGTGGCTATAAATGTGGTCTTGCCGAAAATCGAAACAGATGTCGCCACGCAAAAGCATGGGCGTTTCCTGATCTCGCCCCTGGAGCGGGGATATGGGGTGACTTTGGGGAATGCCCTCCGCAGGGTGTTGCTTTCGTCCCTGCCCGGCGCGGCTATAACCCGGATGCGCATCGAAGGCGTGCATCACGAGTTCACGACAATCCCTTACGCTCGCGAGGATGTCATGGGGCTCATCCTGAACGTGAAACAGGTCAGGATGAGAGTAGCCCCTGAGACTGAAGGTCCTTTCCGTATCTATGCCGAGGTCAGAGGTGAGGGTGTGCTGACTGCTGGCGACCTCAGAACCCCGCCGGAGATCACCATAGTGAACCCGGAACAGGAAATCCTGACGGTGGATTCTCCGGAGGCGGATTTCGATCTGGAGTTTATCGTTGAGGAAGGGCGCGGGTATTCTCCGGCTCAGGAGCGGAAGACATCCATCGGGGAGATACCGGTGGATGCCATTTTTAGCCCTGTGCGGAAGGTGGAGTATAAGGTTACTCCAACACGCATTGGACGCATGACAAACTACGACGAGTTGAGCCTGGAAATCTGGACCGACGGTACCATGAAGCCTCATGCGGCGCTGAAGGAATCCGCGGCCATTCTAATCCGTCACCTGGTACTCATAGGGGGTGAGGCGGCCGTCCATGTCGAGGAGGAGGCAGAAGCGAAGCCGAGTGTTCCTTCTCGCATACCGGATAGCGTCTATAACGAACCGGTGGAGCACCTGGGCCTCAGCATGAGGGCTTTCAATGCTTTGAAGCGGAGCAACCTGCTGGCGGTCGGGCCTGTTCTGGAGCGCATGGCAGAGGGGCGCAAGGCTATGACCTCCATCCGGAACTTCGGGGACAAGTCGCTGGAAGAGCTGGTAAATCAGTTGAAAGAAAAGGACTACCTGAAGTACGTGCCCCGCGATGCCTTGGACGACATGGGCATTGTGGTGGAGGAAGAAAAGAAAGTGTGATCCGTTCTGGACTTTTGCAGAGCCCCAGAAGGACGAGACCCGGTTAGCGGATGGTGCTCACAAAGGGGTACATGGAGATGGAACGGGAGAATAGAGGCGATGAGGGACTGGCCCTTTGTGGCGGTTCTCCACTATCTGCTCTCAGACCCTTGAGATGTTATCGGAGGTTTGTAAGGTGAGGCATCGTATAGCCAGTAGGAAGCTGAATCGGGACATGGGACATCGCAAGTCGCTGTTCCGGAATTTGATTATCCAGCTTTTCGAACATGAGAGGATAAATACTACAGAAGCCAAGGCCAAAGCGGTTCGTGGAAATGCCGAGAAGCTGATTACTCTTGCGAAGCGCAGTTTGAGCAAGGGAGATGCCTATGGCGTTCACGCCAGAAGGCTGGCGTACTCCCGCCTTGGGAACAAAGCGGCCGTCAAGAAACTGTTTGGCGAGATCGCTCCACGCTACATCTCCAGGCCTGGCGGTTACACCAGGATCGTGAAAGTGGGCCGCAGGCAAGGGGATGCGGCGGAAATGGTCTTGCTCGAGTTGGTGTCCGAGGAGTGATGGGTGTTGCAGGGCCCGCTATGTGGCGGGCGGTAGTGGAATATGACGGCACCGAGTACTTTGGATTCCAGGTGCAGGCGGATGTGCCTACGGTGCAGGGCGCGCTGGAAGCGGCTTTGACCAGGCTGGCAGGGAGTCATGTCAGGGTGGTTGGGGCAGGACGTACCGATGCCGGGGTCCATGCCTGTGGTCAGGTAATCTCCTTCCCATTGAGGTGGAAAGAGGATGGCCAAAGGCTGCAGCGGGCATTGAATGCGATTCTTCCGAAGGACATATCTGTTTTGGCTTTGGCAGAGGCACCGGAAGGGTTTCACCCACGGTTCAGCGCCGTGAGCAGGACTTACGTCTATCGCATTTGGAACGCTCCGTGGCGGTCGCCGTTGCGCAGGAGATTCTCGGCTTATCTTGAGCATCCGCTGGATGTGGACAAGATGTCGAGGGCGGCAGAGGCGATCCAGGGTACCCATGATTTCGGTGGGTTCGGGCACCCGCCCCAGGGAGAGAATCGAATCCGCACCATCCATCGGGCGGAATGGGCGACTCGGGGAAACGAAGTGGAGTTCTGGATAACGGCGAACGCTTTTCTACGAAAGATGGTGCGTCGTCTGGTAGGGACGATGCTGGAAGTCGGGCAGGGCATGCGGGCTCCGGAGGAAATGGCTGAACTGCTGGACAGGCCGGATATTTCTCGCTCGGGGCCACCAGCGCCGTCCCGGGGGCTTTGCCTTGTGAGAGTTGAATATCCGCCGGAGCTGGAGTTTACGGTTCCGGGGTTGAAGGAGGGAAATAGGAGTGCGTACATACACACCTAAGCCGGGGGACATAAAGCGTAAGTGGTACGTGGTGGATGCTCAGGGGAAGACGCTTGGCCGCCTTGCCAGCGAGATCGCCAGGATTTTGCGCGGCAAGAACAAACCGATTTTCTCCCCACATGTGGACACCGGGGATTATGTGATCGTCGTAAACGCGGAGAAGATTCACGTGACGGGCAGAAAGCTTACGCAGAAAATCTACTACAGGCATTCCGGCTATCCGGGCGGTCTCAAGGCGGTCAGCCTTCGGGACCTGCTGCAGAGGCACCCGGAGCGGGCCGTGGAGTTCGCCGTGCGGGGAATGTTGCCCAAGAATCGCCTCGGGCGGGAGATGTCGAAGAAGCTGAAAGTATATGCGGGGCCGGATCATCCGCATAAAGCGCAGAGGCCTGAACCTTTGGACTTATAAAGGGAGGAGTTGATGTCAGTTCGTTACAACTATGCGGTTGGCAGGCGGAAGACCGCTAACGCTCAGGTGAGGCTGTACCCCGGCGAGGGGAGAATCGTGGTCAACAACAAGCCGGTGGAGGAGTATTTTACCCGTTCGGTGGACCTGATCACCGTGATGGCTCCTCTGAAAGCCGCTGGCATGGAGGACAAGCTCAACGTAACTGTGGTGGTCAAGGGGGGTGGTATCACCGGCCAGGCAGGTGCTGTTGCTCATGGGTTTGCCAGAGCCCTCGTCGAAATGGACGAGGATCTGCGGTCTGTGATGCGGGCAGGTGGCTTCCTCACAAGGGATGCCCGCATGAAAGAGCGGAAGAAATACGGTCTCAAGCGGGCCCGCAAGGCGCCACAGTACACCAAGCGGTAATTTCTGGGGCAGATCTGATTGAAAGGGTTCACCGCCGAGAACGAGGAGGTTCAAAACCAGCGAATGGGCGATCAAGCGAATCAACGATAAGATTCTCCCGGAGCAATTCGTTTTGCTGATTCGTTCGTTGATTTGCTATGCGGGCTCTGCGGTGAGGCGGTAGCTTTCCAATGGGCACCACGGTACGACGTGGTGCCTATTTGATTTGGGGTCAGCAGGAATTGTAGGGCGAGCCGTCTGGCTCGCAAGGGCGGACTAACAGTCCGCCCTACAAGCCTATGCAGCTCTTTCTCCGTTTGGAAAGAGCAAGCGCTCGCAAGCAGCCGCTGTCAGCCCTTCCCTCGCCTGCGCCAGCGGGAGAGGGAGGGGTTGGGGTAGGTGAGGGCCAAAAGCAGCGCCATCCCACCGGTTTTGAGCGTCACCAATTCATTCGGCACTTATGATAAATGGAGTTTTCGAACGCCCTTATTTCGTGTGGCCTACTGACATTTTTAACGTCGGATTCCCTGTCTGCACCTGGGATGCCGTCGGGACATCGGCGAGAGGTGGAACGATGATCGAAGTGAGAGCAGGCGTGTTGACGGTAAGCGACAGGTCTTCTCGCGGGGAGCGGGAGGACCGGTCCGGGCCGCTGGTGGTGGAGATGCTTCGTGAAAGGCTGGGGGCGGAGGTGGTTCGGTTTGCCGTGGTGCCGGACGAGCGTGACGAGATCGCTGCGGTTCTGCGGCGCTGGGCCGACGACGATCATCTCGACCTGGTGGTCACCACTGGCGGCACTGGCTTTGCCTCCAGGGATGTTACGCCGGAGGCGACGCGCGATGTGATCGAGAAGGAAGCGCCAGGCTTGTCCGAAGCGATGCGTGCGGCCAGCCTACGGGTTAGTCCCCATGCCATGCTCAGCAGGGGCGTTTCCGGCATTCGCGGACGTACTCTCATCGTGAATCTGCCTGGCAGCCCCAAGGCGGTTCGGGAGAACCTGGAGGTGATTTTACCTGCATTGCCTCATGCGGTGGAGCTTCTGCAGGATTCGCCCCACGCTGAGGAAGGTCACCTGATGCGAGGGGCAAGCACGACCCCGGATGAAATCGTTGGGCCGGGAGCGGCCTGAGACCCGCCGAACAGATGTTGCATCTCTGGGCAGGCACAAGTCCTGCCCCTACTCAGGATATTGGAAATGCATTTTCCCGATGTCAACACTGTGAGCATCTAAGGAGCGTACTCAGTGGCAAGCCTGACACTCAAGCAACTCGAAAGCTATGAAGAATTCTACGCCTGTGAAGAATTGCAGAAAATGGTCTGGCGCTTTACCGATCGAGAGGTGATGCCAACTCACTTTCTCCTCAGCATCCAGAACGAAGGAAACGCCATGAACTATGGGGCATTCCTCGAGGGAGTGGAAGATGGGCCTACCTCTCTCGACGGGAAGACCCTTGTTGGATGGCTTTTTGGATATCCCGTCATCGTCCCGCCCGGAGAAGCAGGCGGCAAGCTGGCCTTCCGATTTTACTCCGACATGATGGGAGTCCTGCCGAGATACCAGAGCAAAAGGATTGGCTACCGGCTGAAGCTTGCGCAACGGGAATTCGTCCTGAACCTGGGGCTCGACTGGGTCGTCTGGACTTATGACCCGCTTTTCAGCAAGAATGCCCATCTGAACATCGCCCGGCTTGGGGCAGTCAGCCACATGTACATCGAGGACGCGTATGGTGACATGCCCGGAATATACGCAGGCCTGCCAACGGACAGATTCCAGGTGGATTGGTGGATTGCCAGCGAGCGGGTCGCCCGGAGAGTGTCTGGCGAGGAGCAGCCACCTACCTGGGAGGAAGCTCTGGGCTCTGGCGCCGCGCTAATCAACCCGGCTTCCTGGAAAGATGGGGCACCGCGCCCGGCCGAATCCTGGAGTCTTCCACAAAACGCTCCGGACGAGCCAGCATTGGTGGAAATTCCGCCCGATTTCCAGGCATTGAAAGAGCAGGACATGGAGCTTGCCCTGGCGTGGCGGTTACACACGAGGGAGATCATGAAAGCGGCTTTCAGCACGGGGTACGAAGTGGTGGATTATATTTTCCGTCGGGGCAATCCACCACGCGGCATGTACCTGCTGGAAAGTCGGCGTGAATGGAGGTCATAGCATGATCCTGGACATAACGTTGACGATACGCCCTGGCATGGTGGTGTGGCCCGGCGACCCGACTGTGGAATTGGAAGGGATCCCGGAGATTGCTGAAGAAGGATTCTACGTTTCTCGGCTGTGCATGGGTACCCACACCGGTACACATGTCGACCCGCCGCGCCACATTTCCCGGAGTGGTGCAGGCGCAGATGCTCTTCCGCTGGAAGTGCTCGCAGGCCCGTGTTACGTGGCCGATCTCAAGGGTGTGAAAGCGGTGGATGCCGCATCGCTCCAGAATGCCGGAATACCTCCGGGCACGTCACGCTTGCTCCTGAAGACCGATAACAGTTCCTGGATCGGGAGCAGTGATGCGTTCCGGGAGGATTTCGTAGCGTTGACACCCGACGCCGCCGAATGGGTGCTCTCGCGTGGGATTCGTCTGGTAGGGATCGACGCCCTCTCGATCGAGGCTACCGACGGCGATGGCTCGGTTCACCGGATACTCCTCGATACGGGCGTCATTATCGTCGAAGGGCTCGCGCTCGATAGCGTGGAACCAGGAAATTACAACCTCGCGTGTCTTCCTCTGAAAATCGCTGGCAGTGACGGAGCTCCCGCCAGAGTCGTATTGATGACTGAATAGCCAATCCCCGGAGTGCGAATTACGGGTGGATTGGGTGTGCCCTGAGCTGGGCGACCCGAAGGGGCTGCTTTTTGAGCGGAGACTCCGCTGCGTTCCACCATGAAGCCACTGGAGATGAAATACCTATCATTACAAAATATTTCGCCTGCGCGCTTAGTACAGGTGCGAATTTGGAGAATTGCAAAAGGTGTGTTAAAATGTAGTTGAGCTGTAAGAAACGTTTTATGCATTTCGGGGAGAAGGGAAGAGGCGGAAAAATGCTCATTGTTCATGGCTTGGTGCTCACCATGTCCGAGGGCGGGGTGTTGGAAGACGGCGCCGTTCGGATTTCCGATGGCGTCATAGATGCCGTCGGTTCCACGGCGGAGGTGACGAAATGCTTCCCTGAAGACGAGGTTTTGGATGCCGATGGGATGCTGGTCATGCCCGGCCTCATCTGCGCCCACACCCATTTCTACGGCGCCTTTGCTCGCGGAATGGCGGTGCCGGGAGAGCCTCCCCGGACTTTCGTCCAGATTCTGGAACGGCTCTGGTGGAAGCTGGATCGGGCGCTGGATGAGGAATCAGTGCGGATAAGCGCACAGGTCGCCCTGTCCGACGCCATACGCCACGGGACTACTACCCTTTTCGACCACCACGCCAGCCCGAACTTCATCGACGGTTCCCTGGACGTGATCGCCGACGTGGTGGAGGAGGCGGGCGTGCGGGCGTCCCTGGCCTACGAGGTCACCGACCGGAACGGACCTGAGGGCGCCCTGGCGGGGATACGGGAGAACGTCCGGTTCCTGAGGCGACTCCGGTCGAACCCATCGCCGCGCCTCGCCGGCACTTTCGGCCTCCACGCTTCCCTGACCCTCTCCGACGAGACCCTGGAGCGCTGCCGCGCCGAGGCGGAGCCCCTGGGCGCCGGGTTCCACATCCACGTGGCGGAGGGTCGGGAGGACGTGGACGACAGCCTCCGGAAGTCCGGCAAGCGGGTGGTTCATCGCCTCCTCGACCTTGGGATACTCGGCCCGAGGAGCATCGCTGCCCACGCCGTGCACGTGGACCCGTGGGAGATCGAGGCGCTGCGGAGTTCCGGCACGTGGGTCTCGCACCAGCCGCGTTCGAACATGAACAACGCCGTCGGCGTGGCCGACGTCCCTTCCATGCTCCGGGGGGGCATGAAAGTGGTGCTGGGAAACGATGGCTTCAGCAATGACATGTTCATGGAGATGAAGTTCGCCTACCTCCTGCCGAAAGTGTGGCGGGGCGACCCTAGACTGATGGGCGCCGACCAGGTCATCCGCATGGCGGTGGAGAACAACGCCAGGCTGGCGTCGGAGGCTTTCGGCTTCCCCGTGGGGAAACTGGAGCCGGGGGCTGCGGCGGACATCATCCTGCTGGACTACCGCCCGTACACGCCCGTGACCGACGGGAACTTCCCGTGGCACATCGTTTTCGGTGTTTCCGGTTCCCACGTGGATACCACCATCGTCGGCGGGAAAGTGCTGATGCGTGGGAGGAAGCTCCTGACCCTGGACGAGGAAAGAATCGCCGCCCGCGGCCTGGAGATCGCCCCGGCAGTGTGGCAGCGCGTGGCGGAGATGTGAAGAGCCGATGGCCGGCAGCCGATAGCTGTCAGCATGAAAAATGCTGAAGAGGCAAGGGCCGCTACCGGCTATCGGCTAACTGCTAACGGCTTTTCAATGTTCTCTGCGAACTCCGCGAGCTTTGCGGTGAAAGAGTCGTCGGTCGGGAAAGGAGAATGCATGACGCTTACCACTCGTCACAAAGGAAAGATCGTCGGGACTGATGGGAGTGCCTGGGATGTGATAGCCCTGACGTGGTTCGATCCGCCGAAATGGGGCGGCGTTCTGGAGCTCCAAGAGGGAGAAAGAGAAATAAGGGAGCGTCTCTCCAAAGGCGAGCAGGACTACCATTTCCTGCTGGACGATGGACGTGAGGGAGAGATCGCCGTATACCTGTCGGAGTTCCTGGCGGACGACGAGCACCCAATCCTTTTCGTCGGAGTGGGGGAACTGAGCAGAAAAGGGGTAGTACATGGCTGACATGACGGTCGAGTTCCTCGGCATGCGGTTCCGCAATCCGGTGCTTCCCGCTGCTGGGCCCAACGTCCGGGATGGTGAGCATCTGCTGGAGGCAGCGGAGGGCGGTGCGGGCGGCCTCCTGAGCAAGACAATCTCGGTGGACGCCGCGCCGGTGCCCATGCCGCACATGGCGGCGATCCGCGGAGGGTTCATCAACACAGAATTGTGGTCGGAACTGCCGCCGGAACGGTGGCTCGGCAAGGAGTACAGCATCGCCAGGAGCGCCGCAGACGAAGCAGGCATCCCTCTCATCATCAGCCTGGGCTACACCGCCCAGGAGATCGCCCAGCTTGCCCCGAAGCTCAAACCCTGGGCCGACGCCCTGGAGCTTTCCACGCACTACCTGGGGGAGGACCCACGCCCTATGATCGAGGCGATAGACGCGGCGAAGAGCGCCCTGGATGTCCCGGTGCTGGTGAAAATGAGCCCCCTGGGGCGGGAGATGAAGGCCGCAGCCCAGGCGGCAAAAGAGGCTGGTGCCGACGGCATCAGTGCCACCAACTCTTTCGGCCCCGCCTTTGGGTTGAACGTGGAGACCGGCTATCCGTGGCTCGGGGGCAAGAATTCATACGGCTGGCTCTCCGGCCCGGCGCTGAAGCCGCTATCATTGCGGTGTGTGTACGACATTGCACAGGCCGTCGACCTGCCCATCATCGGCGTCGGCGGGATCAGCAACGGCAAGGACGCCATCGAGTACATCATGGCCGGAGCGAGCCTGGTGGGGGTCTGCACGGCGGCTATCATGCGGGGAAGCGGCATCTACGGGATCATTGCGAGGGAGATGGAGAAGTGGCTGGACGACCACGGCTACCCCAGCGTGGAGGAAATACGAGCCTTAGCGCTGCCGGAAGCTGCGGGGGAGGCGCGCCATGGCTGATTTGAGGATTTCCGTGGCAGGCCTCGATTTCAAGAGCCCGGTGCTGCCAGCGTCCAGCCCGGCGGTGGGCACGGGCGATCGGCTGGCGGCCGTGGCTAAGAACGGTGCTGGTGGGCTGGTGACCCATACGATCTCGCTCCTGCCCGCGCCCAACCCCCCAACGCCGGTCAAGATCCGCGGTGGGATGCTCCACCTGCCCACGTGGTCCCGGTACCCGATAGGGCGGTGGGTGTCCGAATTTCTGCCCCAGGCCAGAGCGGCGGCCGACATAGCGGGAATACCCCTGGTGGTCAGCGTGGGCTTCAATGCCGAGGAAGTGGACCAGGTAGTCCCGAAAGTGGTGCCTTTTGCCGACGGCCTGGAGCTGTCGAGTCAGTTCCTTCGCCCCGGCGGCGGGGCTATGTCCGACGCCGCTGCGGTGATCCGGGAGGTCGCATCCCGCCATGGCAACCCGATCGCGAAGGACCCGACGCCTCTCAGGGATGCGGTGCAGGCGGCCAAAGGGGCGTTCTCCGGCCCGGTGCTGGTGAAACTGCCTCCCATGGGCCCGGAAATTGCGGATGTGGCGAGGGCTGCCGAGGCCGCGGGGGCCGACGGGATAGTTGCCACCCATTCGTTTGGCCCTGTGATGACCATCGATATCGAACGGGCGCGGCCGTCTTTCGCCAGCGACGATGGCCACGCGTGGATCGGAGGGACGGCGATACGAGCACTGGCGCTGCGGAACGTCTTCGACATAGCGCGAGCCGTCGGGATACCGGTCATCGGTGCCGGAGGCGTGGCATCCGCAGCGGATGCGGTGGAGTTCTTGATGAGCGGAGCGTCAGCGGTGCAGATCGCCACGGAAGCTTCCACACGTGGCCCTGAATTCTATGGCAGTCTCGCTCGCAAACTCGACAAATGGCTGGTCTCCCACGACTACGCGGGAGTCCGCGACGTGGTGGGGCTGGGCGTTCGGAACTGGCAGAGGCTGGAGCCGCACACCCACACCATCCCGCTAATCTACGACCCGAGCGAGTGCATCGGCTGCACTCTCTGCGAGCTGAGTTGCCATTATCACGCTATCTGGATGGAGGGAGAGAAAGCTGTGTTCGACCCGAACCTTTGCTTCGGGTGTGGATTGTGCGCGGTACGTTGTCCGACGGACGCCCTAGTCATGCCGGTGGCACTGGCGTCCGAGGGGTGAGGTTTTGGAAAAGAGGGCCAACATGCAACGCTGCCCTCGAGTCAGGTCAAGAAGGAGATGACGCAGATGAGAATTACGGAAGCACTACAACTCAGGGAGAAAGAGGTGATTTCGTTCATTGGCGGTCAGGGCAAGACCAGGGTCATGTTCCGCACTGCCGACGAGCTGCAAATGCTGGGCAAGCGGGTGGTCACCGCCGCTACGGTTCCGGGGATTCCCATGTGGCCGGGCTGGGGCGATTACCTGATTTTCGCGCAGGACCCCGATGCGGCGGAAGAGATGGTTCGCGGTGCGCTGTTGGATCACCCACACATTACACTCACAGGCCCGGCCGCCAGCGACGGCAGGATGGGTGGCGTGCCGGTGGAAGTGATCGACCGGGTGAGCCAGATAGAAGACGTGGACTACGTCCTGGTGGAGGCAGACCTGTCTCACAGGAAAGATTTCAAAGCTCCATCGGAGGGCGAACCCGTGATACCGGGGACCACCACCACGGTGGTTTCGTTGCTCAACGCTCCGGTGATGGGGAAGCCGGTCAACGAGATCATCGTGTACAACGCGGACACCATAGCAGCTCTGGCCAAACAGCCGATCTTCACCCCTATCACGGTGGAAACGATAGCCAGGGTTCTGACACACAAAGACGGCGGACTCAAAGGTGTGCCGGAGGGCGCTCGGTTCATCCCCATGGTGGACAAATGCGACTCAGACGAGAGGTTGGAGAAAGCTGTCGATCTGGCCAACGAGCTCCTGAAGAGTAAGGAAGTGAAGAGAGTGGCGCTGACAGACACCGGGAGGCGAGAGCCCGTGCTTGCCACCCGGAGACGGGTAGCTGCGGTGATCCTGGCGGCAGGAGGAAGCCGCCGCATGGGCGGCAGGCCAAAGCAACTTCTCCCCTGGGGTGACAAGACCCTTATCCAGCACGTCCTGGATCAGGTGAAAGGGGTCAATTTTACCGACATCATCGTAGTGCTGGGGCACAGGGCCGACGAGGTGCGGAAAACGCTGGCGGACGAGCCGGTGAGAATCGTCGTCAATCCGGACTGGGAGGTCGGGATCAGCACATCCATCAAAGCCGCTGTCAGGGCGCTGCCGGAAGACGTGGACGCCGCCATGTTCATCCACAGCGACCAACCCGGTCTGACGTCGGACATCATGAACCGGATACGCTGGCGGTACGAATCCACCGATAGACCAGTGGTCTACGCATCCTACTACGGCGAGCAGGGGCTGCCAGTGCTCTTCGACAAGAAGCTCTTCCCTGACCTGCTGGCTCTGCGATATACCGAGGGGGGCAAGAAAGTGGTCCGGAAGTATGCTTATGTATCCCTGTCGGTGCCGATCATAGAGGCGTGGCGTGGGGAGGACATAGATACCGCCGAGGACTACTCCCGCTGGATGCTGACCCACCCATTCTACTCGGTCAAGCGGTAAGCGCCGCCAACAGGGCCGAAATGCCAAGAAGGTTCATGAACCCTTGGCACTGGTGGGCTGCTTCCCTGACAGGCATCGGTCTGACTGCAGCCAGCCGATCTCATCTCTGGGCATGCTGGCGCGTAGGACGCTGGTATGTCTCCAGCACTCGAACGCGCCTGGCAGGGGGCATGGAATCCGTGTAATCCACCGTTTTTTGGAGTATTGGACTTTTGACAAAGCGGAAACGGAGCTTTCCGGGGCTTCACGCCTGGCACATGACTGGGAAGAAAGGGTACATCTTGTGGTCGGGCTTCCACAAGATGTAGCACCCCTTTTTTTCTGCCTTCAAGGCGAAAAGCTCAGCCTGGCAGGGCAGCCCGATTGTCAAAACTCCAAGGAGTGAAAAACCATGCGGGTAGTCGCTGGGAAGGCAAAAAAAGCAAATCTGAAAAGCGTTCCGGGAGGCACCACCCGGCCAATAACCGATCGGGTGAAGCGCTCCCTTTTCGACATACTCGGCGAAAGTGTGGCCGGAAGCCGCTGGCTCGATCTGTTCGGCGGCACGGGAGCCGTGGGAATCGAGGCGCTAAGCCGCGGCGCGGACGAAGTCCACTTCGTGGAACGGAGCCGGAAAGCGATACGGGTGATCAAGGATAACCTGGCACACACGCACCTGGAAGCCGGCGCCTACATTCATCACGGGGATGTTTTCGAGTTCCTGAAGTGCTGCGCGAAGGATTCCGGTCCATTTGACTTTGTATATGTTGCCCCGCCGCAGTACCAGGGGGTGTGGCTAGACACGCTGAGGCTCCTGGACGAGCACCCCGAGCTGGTGGAGGAGTATGGCTGGGTAATCGTCCAGATCTACCCGAAAGAATGGGAAGACGTCCCCCTGGAGAATTTCCGAGAGGTGGACAGACGCAAATACGGAAGCACCCTGCTGATTTTCTTCGAGCGGGTCGTCGAGGGAGACCATGAACAGGAGAACTAAAAAGCTGTCGCTAGTGGGAGCCCTGGGGGTGCTTCTGATGGCCGTGTGGATGATGACGGGATGCAGTTCTTTCAGGCCTCTCATTACCGATGTGGAGTTCGTCCCGACAACGATATCTCCGAACGCGGACGGGAAAGACGACGTGACCCACATTTTCTACCGCCTCTCCCGCAATGCGGATTTTACGGCGTACTTCACCGATCGGAAAGGCCAGCGTTTCTACCTTCGGAAGAACCGACGACGCTCCGCCGGAAAATATGACTTCTTCTGGGGTGGTGTCATCCCCACCCACGAGCGCTTTACCACAAAATACTTCGACGGTCTGGCGTTGGACAAAGTGCTTCCCGACGGTGTTTACACTTACACTTTCGAGGCGGTGGACGACGGAGGACACCGAGGGGTCGTCCAGGGGCAGATCGAGATCAGGAACGCGGACACCGTCCTGCCGGAACTGCGGGAATTCACCCTCTCCCAGAAGATTTTCTCCCCCAACCAGGATGGCATAGACGACCGCGTTGGCATAACCTACTACCTGAACAAAAAAGCTTCGCGCGTGCGGGTCTACCTCTTGGGGCCCGACGGCACCGAATACCCCATCGAGGAGAAAGAACGCAACATCCCATCGGGCGAGCCCGGCATCCACTACTACGACTACGACGCTGGCATTGACAAGCGTGCCGAGCCGCCCCCCGACGGCACGTACACGGTTGTCGGCGAGGTGACGGATTTGGTGGGGAACCACACCATGATCACCCGCACCCTCACCATCACAGAAGGCGGCGTGCCCAGAGCAGACATCTTGAACGGCGTGGTGGATTTCTCGGCGAAAGTGGTGCCTCTGGGCGGGAAGCTGGTTTTCACATCCACGGTGGAGAATATCGGGAAGGTGCCCATCCGCACATCTGGCCCGCCGCCCGGGACGGTGTACCACATCGGAGAGAACTTCAATACCCTGGCGAAGCGTAGCGGCGACACGTCGTGGTACGAGCAGCCGGGCGTATGGCGGTTCGGGATCAATTTCGAGACCAATGCTGGCATACCGTATCCCTTCCGGTTTGCCGTGGGCAGGGAGCAAGACCTGGAGAAAAGGGTGATAGACGGCAAGACATACTATTACCTCCTGCCAGGTCACCGCGGTCTGGTCACCGGAACCATAATCATCGACGAGAAACAGCCCAGAAACCCGGTTTATTTCTGGGGCGGGCTGATACACGAGGACGTGGGCATCGAAAGCTTCAACAACTACGTTGATGCCCACTCCATTTCCATAGGAGTGCCATAACGATGGGCAAAGTCAACAGCCTAGGCGTCGTGATCGTCAGCTATAACGTCAAAAACTACCTCAGCCAGACGCTCACGGCAGTGATGAAGCGGATTGCCAAGGAAAAGGATGTGGAAGCCGAGGTGTGGGTCGTGGACAACGCCTCCGCCGACGGCACACCGGAGATGGTGCGGGAGAAATTCCCATCGGTGCACCTGCTGGAGCCGGGGGAGAACCTGGGGTTCGCCGCGGGGAACAACCTCGCCTTGCGGCAGATGGGTTTCCCCGACGGAGAGACGGATGTGGACTACGTCCTCCTGCTCAACCCGGATGCGCTGCTGAATTTCGGAACCATGACCGCCCTCTCCACGTTCATGGATGACCATCCGGAGGCGGCGATGGTGGGGCCGCGCCTTTACTACAAAGACGGTGTCTTCCAGCATTCCGCTTTCCGCTTCCCCGACTGGAAACAGGTGTTCCTCGATCTCTTTCCGATCCACTGGCGGGTGCAGGAATCCAGGCTAAACGGGCGATACCCGAGGTCTCTCTACGCTGCCATGAAGCCATTCCCCGTGGATTTCATCCTGGGGGCCGTGATGATGGTGCGGCCGGAGGCGATCCGGCAGGTAGGGCTGTTGGACGAGGGGTACTACATGTACGTCGAGGAGGTGGATTGGTGCCGGAGGATGCGTGACGCCGGATGGGAGATATACCTGGAGCCGAGGGCCGGAACATTGCATTTCAGCAGCCGAAGCACCTCCCAGTTTCCTGCGGAAATGTACGTGGCCCTCTGGCGGAGCAGGCTCCGCTATTTCCGGAAGTACCACGGCAGGCTGTACAATCAGCTGATCCGGGGTATCCTGCTCCTGGGGATGGGTTACCAGGGCCAGCGGGCGAAAGCGAGAGCTGCCAAAGGCGAGATGCCTCGGGATGAACTGGAGGCGCGCCTGCGGGCGTACGAGCAGGTGATGGGGCTGGCGGAGGCAGGCGCCTGATGCCGAACGAGGTCACCGTCGTCATCCTGACCCACGACGAATCCCGGAACATTGTCGATTGCATCTCTACCGCCCGCTGGGCGGACGACGTGCTGGTGTTCGATTCTTTCAGCGATGACGACACCGTACCCCTGGCGAGGGACGCGGGGGCGCGGGTGTTGCAGCGGCCTTTCGACAACTACGCCGCCCAGCGGAACTCCGCCATGGACGCCGTGGACACCCCGTGGGTGTTCTTCCTGGACGCCGACGAGCGGATACCGGAAGCTCTGGTCCGAGAAATCCGTGAAGCAGCCGAGGATCGGGAGAAAGCGGGGTGGTGGGTGCCGCGGCACAACCATATCGTGGGCAAAGTGGTGATGCACGCAGGCTGGTACCCCGACTACCAGCTCCGCTTGCTGCGTAGGGGCAGGGCAATGTACGATCCCTCCCGCGAGGTGCACGAGATCGTGCTGTTGGACGGCCCGGCGGGACACCTGCGAACGCCGCTGGAGCACTACAACTATGACACCTGGGAGCAGTTTCACGCCAAGCAGCGGATCTACATGTCTTACGAGGCCGGGATCATGTTCAAACAAGGGATACGCCCGAAGCCGCACAATTTCGTCCTGCAGCCGCTGCGGGAGTTCCGGAGGCGCTATTTCACGCTGGAAGGGTGGAAGGACGGGTTCCACGGCCTGCGCCTGAGCCTGCTGATGGCGTACTACAACTGGGTGATGTACCGAAATCTGGCGTCGCTGTGGCGGGAAAGGCAGGGGCTAGGGAACAGGGGTTAGGCGCGAAAGGGCTCCTGGGAGCAAAAGGCAGTACTTACCCCCTAACCCCTGTCCCCTAATCCCTTGTGCCGTATTCATTCGGTGTTCGTGGACTTGGGGCATATCCAGGCTAATCGCTGATTATGAACAGAAAAGCCATCCGAGAGGCTGCCAGGATGATCCTGGAGTCGAAACACGCCATCGCCCTGACAGGGGCCGGCATCAGCACGCCTTCCGGAATACCGGATTTCCGCAGTCCCAGCTACGGGCTCTGGGCCAGGTACGACCCTTTCGAGGTTGCATCCCTGTGGGGGTTCCGGGAACATCCGGAGAGGTTCTACGACTGGTCCAGATCGCTCATCGACACCGTGCGGAATGCACGCCCGAATCCGGCCCACATAGCCCTGGCGCGATTGGAAGAAGCGGGTTACCTCTACGCCATCATCACCCAGAATATCGATTCCCTGCACCAGAAAGCCGGAGCAAGAAGGGTTATCCCTGTCCACGGGCATGTGGAGACCGCTACATGTCTGGACTGCGGCGCAAAATATCCCATCGGCGAGGAGCTCTGGGAGATGGTCAAGCGGGGCGAGATTCCCCGGTGTCCGAAATGCGGTGGTCTCCTCAAGCCGGATGTGGTTCTCTTTGGGGAATTGCTCCCCTACGAGGAGCTGAAAGCGGCGCAGCAGGAAGCGCTCCTGTGCGACCTGATGCTGGTGGCAGGTTCGTCCCTCATGGTGATGCCCGCCGCGGACCTGCCGCTGCTGGCCAAGAAGCGTGGCAGCAAGCTCATCCTGGTTAACCTTCAATGGACCACTGTGGACGGCAAAGCGGACCTGGTGATCCGGGAGGACGTGGCGAAAGCGCTCCCGGCCATAGCCGACCTGGTGTTGAAAGGAGGGGCCCGACGGTGAGGGAAGAAGAAGACGAATACCGGCCCACGATAAAGGAGCTGCCTGCCTCCGACCGCCCCAGGGAGCGGCTATTGCTGGTGGGGCCGCAGGCGTTGAACACCGCGGAGCTGCTGGCCATCGTGCTGCGCACGGGGGTGGGCGGGGAAAACGCGGTCAGGCTGGCGGAACGGTTGCTGGCATCCTACGGCGGGCTGGGAGGACTGGCGCGCTCCGGCGTAAATCAGCTTATGCAGGAGAAAGGGCTTGGCGAGGCGAAAGTCGCTCAGATAAAGGCATCCATGGAGCTCAGCAGGCGGCTTACGCTGGAAGGGGAAGACGTGCGTCCCCAGATCACCTCGCCCCAGGACGCGGCCAACCTGGTCGTTGGTGAGATGGCGTTCCTGGAGCAGGAACACCTGCGGGCGATCCTGCTGGACACCAGGCACCGGGTGTTGGAGATCGTGACGGTGTCAGTCGGAGGGCTGAACACGGCAGGCGTCCGGATGGGGGACTTGTTCCGGGAGGCGGTCAGGAGCAACGCCAGCGCTCTGATTGCCGTCCATAATCACCCCAGTGGCGACCCCACACCGTCGGCCCAGGATGTGGCCATAACCAGGAAGATGGTGGAGGCCGGGGAACTCCTTGGGGTGAAAGTCCTGGATCACCTGGTGATCGGACGCGGGCGCTGGGTGAGCCTCAAAGAACGCGGGCTGGGATTTTGAGTGCTGATCAGTACGCCCCGCGACCTTTGATCACCGCCCCGATGGTGCGCCAGAGGATCACCAGATCGAGCCACGGGGAGTAGTTCTGGATGTAGTACAGGTCGTCCTCGGTATGCAGGTGCATCGTCCGCTCGCTACGGCCGTTCACCTGCCACCAGCCGGTTATGCCGGGAGGCACAGAAAATCGCTTGTACTGCCACGGCTCGTAATGGGCGACGATGTACGGGAGCTCCGGCCTGGGGCCCACCAGGCTCATTTCCCCTTTGATGACGTTGAAAAGCTGTGGCAGTTCGTCCAGGCTGGTGTGGCGCAGAACCCGGCCCAGGGGGGTCACGCGGGGGTCGTCCGGGCGCTTGTGCCACTCGAAGCTTTCAACTCCCTCTCGCTGGAACTTTTCCAGAGCCACCTGTTCGGCATCCGGCACCATGGTTCTGAATTTGTACATCATGAAGAATTTGCCGTTTTCCCCGACGCGCTCCTGCTTGAAGATGACGGGGCCTCCCGGCGAAGTGGCTTTGATGACGATGGCGATGAGCAGCATCAGCGGCCAGAGGAGCAAGAACAATGTGACGCTCAGCGCCAGGTCGAAAGAGCGCTTCACCAGCCGCTGGAATCCGGTGATGGCGGGATCCCGCAGCCCGATGAGAGGGATGCCGCCGAAATCCTCCAGGGTTGCCCTGGAGAAAGCCAGGTCCAGCATGTCCGGCACCATCCTGACGCTCACCGGCGCGCCCAGGAGCTTCAGCACCAGCCTTTCGATTTTGCTATGGGCCGCCGCAGGCAGCGTTATGATCACTTCGTCTATCTCGTTTCCCTGTACCACCCTTTCCACGTCGTTTATCTTTCCCAGGACTTGCACTCCTTCGAAGAAATCCCCCTGTTTCTCCGGGGCATCGTCCAGACAGCCGATCAGTTCCAGTCCCGCCCAGCTCCTCTCATGGATCTGCCGCGCGAGCTCCTGCCCCACCCGCCCCATTCCGACTATCAGAACCCTGCTCGTGGCACTGGAGGAGCCTCCGGCGTAGTTCAGAAACAGCCGCAAGAGAAGCCGATGGGATACGAGAAGCACCAGGTCTATCGCGGCGAAATAGAGGAAGAGAAGTCTGGACACCTCCCGGTAGGACAGGTAGAGGATGCCCGCGAGGAGCACTACCGAAGTCACGACAGCGACGACGATCTGCTGCACTTCGTCCACGGCACGCGTCCTGCGGGTGGGGGCGTATACGGAGAAGAACTGGAACACAAGCCCCCAGACGATGACAACCATCAGATATATCCCTACAGGTACCGAAACCAGGTGCGGAGGCAGGTTCGTCCCCCACGGAAGCTCCGCCCGCAGGTGCACCGCCAGGTACATGGACAACAGGGTCAGGAGCAGATCCGAGACGACCAGATAAAGGACCAGGTTGGTGTCTTCTTTCCTGGACATCAGCCCTCACCTCCAAGCATATCGAGGAACAGAGACTCGTAAGCGTCCGTCACCCGTTCCCAATCGTACACCTGGGCGGCCCTCTCGGCGGCTTTCGCCCTGTATGCTTCCACTTTCTCCGGGTGGGACAGGAGATCTGCCAGCACTTGGCGCAGGGACTTGCCCCCATCGGCGCCGTGGTAGCTCAGGCCGGCATCCCCTATCGTCTCCAGATTCTCCTCGGTGTCGTTCACCACGACGCAGTTGCCGAAAGCCATCTGCTCCACCAGGGCCGGATGCGTCCCCCCCACGCCGGAGGTTTCGACGAAAGCGTACGCGTGGCTGCTCAATTCCTGGTATGCCTCGCCGAACTGGTATCCGGTGAATACGATGCGGGGGTCGTCGGTGGAGCGGATGCTGGCGATGTACTCCTCGGCGTAGGGCGCGTCCCCGACAATAACGACCTTCATGTCTGTGTCCAGATCGTCGAATGCATCGATCAGGTGGTGCGGGGCATTTTCCGGCACGAGCCTGCCGACGAAAAGAATGTATCGGCGCGGCTCCAGCCCGAATTTCTGCAGGGCGGTCCCCGGCGGGCGCTTCTGGGCGCTGGCACCGTATGCGATGTAGGTTGTCTCCGTGCCATAGTGCTCCCGGTAGAACCGCTGTACTGCTCTCGAGTCGGTCACCACCACATTGGCGGTCTTTCCGGCGATCCGTTCTGTCCACTGGAGGTATTTCTTCGCCAGTCTGGGCCATTTCTCCCGTTTCCAGTCCAACCCATCGACGTTGATGGCTGTCCGCTGTCCGGCAATCCGGGGAATCCAGGCGACGGGGCTGTTTCCGGCGATGCAGTAGAAAGCGATGTCGTACCCTTGGGTGAGAGCGTGCAGGGAGGAGATGGCTGCATGGACTATGGTATCCAGGTATTTGTTCTGCAAGGTCGGAAGCTTCACCAGTCGCATCCCGCGATAGGCAGGCAAGGGGTAGTGAACATGGTGCGGCCGGCAGTATGCCGTAACCTCATGTCCGCGCCGGGCCAGCCTGCTCCCAAGCTCTTCCACGCAGG
Source organism: Anaerolineae bacterium (assembly GCA_015486235.1). Lineage (GTDB taxonomy): Bacteria > Chloroflexota > Anaerolineae > S016-19 > S016-19 > S016-19. The sequence continues at coordinate 5,206 of WFSD01000163.1, read as the reverse complement.
TCTCGAAGCCGCTATAGCTGGCCGGTACTCCCCTGGTGCCTATGAATGCTATTTTCATTGCCGCCGCTCGATTACAATACCCTCCCACAATTCCCAGCCTGCATATTTTACATTTCCATGGTGGAAACCGCAAACGTGGTTTCAGGGGGGGAGTGCGAAGCAAATCCCGGGGGCCGTAGGGCCCCCAGGCTCCCCCCTGAACTGTCGTCGGTCTCCATCAACCCCGATGGCGAGTCGTGATTTGCCCCATGTGCATCGAGAAAGCTCCTGAAACGGCTTTGGGCTTTCGATTTGCTTCAAAAGCCCCAGGGGGGATTTCGCGCCCGGCGTTTGACATCCCTCGGCCTCTACCCTATAATCCACCCCAAGACAGCCGAATACATACGATCGAACCTATCTGCTTCATCGGCCAATGGAGGTCTTTTTCACATCACAGGAGGAGAGGGACTCATCATGTCGAAATCCGAGAAGACGCCCGCATTGCCTCTCCCGGAGCCGGGGGGGATGCCCAAGGCATACGATTCTGCCAGGTACGAGGCCGCCATCTACGACTGGTGGGACGCCAGGAAATTCTTCAAGCCAGAACAACAACTGGAAAGCGGCCTGGCCGACCCATCGCGCAAGCCTTTCGTGATCTCCATGCCGCCTCCCAATGTCACCGGGGCACTTCACCTGGGCCACGCGCTGACAGCGTCACTGGAAGACCTGATGATCCGCTACCACCGGATGATCGGCGACCCGACATTGTGGGTGCCAGGCACGGATCATGCTGGCATCGCCACGCAGAACGTGGTGGAGCGCAAGCTGGCGGAGCAGGGGATCAGCCGAAAAGACCTGGGCCGGGAGAAATTCGTGGAGAAAGTCTGGGAGTGGAAAGAGGAGTACGGCAATCGGATCACCCGGCAACACCGGCGGCTGGGCGTCAGTTGCGATTGGGAACGGGAGCGTTTCACCCTGGACGAAGGGCTTTCCAAGGCGGTGCGTGCCGCTTTCGTCCGGCTCTACGACAAAGGGCTCATCTACAGGGGCAGCTACCTGGTAAACTGGTGCCCCAGATGCGGCACAGCCATCTCAGATCTGGAGGTGGAGCACGAGGAAGAACAGGGAACCCTCTACTATTTCAAGTATCCCATACAGGAAGGCGGATATCTCCCAGTGGCAACCACCCGGCCGGAGACGATCCTGGGCGACACAGCGGTCGCCGTGAACCCTGACGACGATCGATACAAAGAGTATGTGGGCAAACATGCCATCGTCCCAATCCTCGGCAGGCGAATCCCTCTCATCGCCGACGAGCACGTGGATGTAGAGTTCGGCACAGGAGCGTTGAAAGTCACGCCCGCCCACGATCCGGATGACTACGAAATCGGCAAGCGGCACGGGCTGGAGTTCATCAATGTGATGAACCTGGACGGGACCATGAACGAGAACGCCGGTCCATACCAGGGTCTCACCAGGGAGGAGTGCCGCGTCCGCCTGTGGGAGGATATGCGGAAAGAAGGCCTAGTCATCAAGGAAGAGCCATATGTCCATTCGGTGGGGCATTGCCAGCGCTGCCACACGATTATCGAGCCGATGATCTCCACCCAGTGGTTCGTGAAGACCAAACCACTGGCCGAGCCGGCTATCGCAGCCGTCCGGGAAGGGCGGACGAAGATACTGCCTTCCCATTTCGAGAAAGTCTATTTCCACTGGATGGAGAACATCCGTGACTGGTGCATCTCCCGCCAGCTCTGGTGGGGACACCGGATTCCAGTCTGGTACTGCGACGACTGTGGGGCAGTGATTGCCTCGGAAGAGGACTTGAAAGTCTGCCCCAAATGCGGCAGCACCCACATCCACCAGGACGAGGACGTGCTGGATACCTGGTTCAGCTCCGGCCTCTGGCCTTTCAGCACCCTTGGCTGGCCGGAGGAGAGGGAGGACTACAAGCGGTACTACCCCACCAGCGTCCTTGAGACTGGCTATGACATCCTTTTCTTCTGGGTTGCCCGGATGATGATGATGGGTCTGGAGATGACCGGCAAAGAACCGTTCCACACCATCTACCTCCATGGTCTGATCCGTGATGAGCTCGGCAGGAAGATGAGCAAATCGTTGAAGAATGCTCTGGATCCACTGGATCTGGTCGAGGAATACGGCACTGACGCTCTGCGGTTTACTCTGGTAACTGGATCCACGCCGGGCAACGATATGAAGCTTTCCAAGACCCGGCTGGCGGACGGCCGAAATTTTGCCAACAAAATCTGGAACGCGTCCCGGCTCGTGATATCCAATGTTACAGGCAGGGACGTGGAAGCAGTTGGGAGGGACGAGACATTGGACGCTGCTGTCCTGCCGGACGTGCCGTCGCGCTGGATCGTGAGCCGACTGCACTCCGTCGTCTCGGAGGCGACGGGATTGATAGACGCGTACCAGTTCAGTGAGGCAGGAAGGCTTGTCCACGATTTCTTCTGGGGTGAGTTCTGCGATTGGTACCTTGAGATCGGCAAAGTCGCCATTTACGGCAGGGACGAGGCAGCTGCGAGGAGCGTCCGAAAAGTGCTTGCATACGTGCTGGAGCGAAGCCTGCGACTGCTCCATCCATTCATGCCATTCGTCACCGAGACGGTCTGGCAGATACTGAAGAAAGCAGTTGGCAAGACCGATTGGGCAGAGGCGCTCATCGTCACCCCGTGGCCTGCATCTGGTGGACGTGATGTGGCGGCAGAGGCAACCATGGCATCGGTCATCGAACTCGTCCGCGGCATCCGAAACGTCAGAGCAGAGTACCACGTGGAACCCGCAAAGCGGCCCAAGGCGATCCTGACAGCCGGGAAGATGGCATCGGAAGTCGAGGAGATGCTGCCGGTGATAGCGTTTCTCGGCAGACTCGATACAGAGGTGTCTCAGGTGGTGGCCGAGACAGAACCCCCAGCGAAATCCGTGGCTGTCGTGTCAGGCGATCTAGTAGCGTACCTGCCGCTGGCCGGCATGGTGAATCTGGAGGCCGAGAGGAAACGCCTGGCAAAAGAGATGGGACAGGCGCAGAAAGCAATCCAGCGGTCCGAAGGCCTGCTTTCTAACAAAGGGTTCACGGAACGCGCTCCAGAGGAAGTTGTCCAGAGAGAACGTGAGAAGCTGGCAGCGCTGAAGGAAAAAACCGGGAAGCTTAGGGAACACCTCAGGATGCTGGAAGGGTGATGGCAGAAACCGGACCGGCTCTGGGCCAACCAACAGAGCACCCTTTCGTCGAGAGAGCATTCTTATCGGTTCGGCTGGCGGGTAGCTGGCGGCAACGTGCCGCGCCCGCCCACAGAGCCGGGTTTATCCGGCGGGGCGGTTGAAGAGCACATCCCCTGCGAGCAAGTTCTGCAGACAGACGTGATCCCTTTGGTCATTAGAACAGCTGCACGAGGTCACCGATACACTATCACAGCGTCGACTGCAGCGCCGGGCTGAGCCAGTTTCAGAGCGGCCCGATGCCTTCCGCCGGGGAGCCCATTCGTCACACGCAAAAACCCATTCCCCGGCACTGGCAAATCCCGCGCTTTCCCGTCCACGGTAACGGAAACACGGCTCGCTCTCAGGATGCGAAAAGCCAGCCCGTGTCCTTCGAAGACAAAGTTCAGACTGCCCCCGGCATTGCCAACCACCTGAGCTTTGCCAAATTCGGCGCCTTTCACGCTCTCCCTGCGCCAGTCACCCTCCCACCGCAGCGCCCAGTGGGTTTCCTGGTGATGGCCGTAATAAACCACCGGCTGTCGGTGCATGTACTCTTTCATGGACCGGTAAACAGGCTGCGGGGTGAAATCAGGGGCTACCATGCGGAAATACGCCTCAGGCTTTTGCTCACGCTCCCACTGATCTGTGGCACGCTTGAAATACCAGAGATTCACCACGCCGATCCAGGGCCAATCCCGCTGGATGCGCTCGTAGGCCATGGGCACGTAGCGGGCTTGCTGCTCCGGAGTTACCTGACCAAAGCGTTTGTCCGGCACTGAGTTCGGGACAGCATCCCAGTTCATCTCCGATATCCAGATCGCTTTGCTGGCGTCACCATTTTTCACCATGATGTCCCGGATGTACCTGGGACGGGAGAAATTGGTGATCATGGGATACATCCGACGGTCGGTTGGGCCAGACCAGAGTCCATACCCCTGCATCGCCATGATATCGAAGCACTTGCGGGCGCCTGCATCGTACATCCGCTGAAGGAAGATGAAATCGTTCATGTTTCGAGGCCCGAGCTCGATGGTGCTGGCCAGGGCTCCGGCAATGATCACTACGTTTGGATCCACTTCTTTGGCACGATGGTAGGCCGTACAGAGAAGCCGCGTGTATTCCTCCGGGCTTACCGGCCTGTTTCCCCACTCCGGATAGATGTTCGGCTCGTTCCAGATCTGGTAGTATCGGACACGGCCTTTGTAACGGGCGACGACCGTGGCCACGAAATCGCCGAAATCGTCGAAATCATCTGGTGGGGCATAAGTACCAACCGAGTTGCCTCCCGCCCTGCTCCATGCAGGCGGGTTGGATAGGCGTACGATGAGTCCCAGGTGATACTTATGTGCTAAATCCACGATCTGGTCGTACTTGTCCCAGGCGGAGTGGTTCCATTTGTGATCCCAGAAATCCCCTTTGCCGCTGATCTCGATGTCTTCCCAGGGAAACTCCTGGCGGATCCAGCGGAACCCGGCATCGGCAATCATCCTGACCGTCCGCTCACGCTTGGCAGGATCAGCTTCCTGTTCCAGGAACGTGTTCACGCCGAAAGGGTTCACGTCGGCGTAGCGCACCGGGGTCAAATCCTCTGTTTTCGGCTTCGGGCGGAGCATATCGGCGGTCAGGTCCGTCATGCCCTTGATCTGCTGCGGGAATTCGGTTTCGCCTGTCCAGAGGAACAGGGTATGGGAGATAGCAAGGCGCTCCCGGCACACCGCAACGCCCACGCAGGCCAACAGTACCAGTGTCAGTACCGCAACCCAAAAGTAGTGCTTTCGTTTCATGATTGCATTCTACTGGTCGATGTCTCTCTGGGGAAGCTCATCGGCGCTACCGTATGATCCATTGACGAGACGCCCTTTTTCGATGTACTGGGTAAAGGCAGGTCTTGTGCCTGCCCGGACTATCCGTTGTTTGCCAGAAAAACTGTCTGGGTCGGGTACGCAAATTCAATCCCCTCCTCGGCGAAGCGCTGGAAAAGTGCCAGGTTTATGGCCTGCTG